>NZ_JBFULV010000043.1:0-54450 GCF_054049715.1 Rhizobacter sp. P5_C2
GCGCTGAGCAGCGGCGCGGTGCGGGCGCTCGGCGCCGCGGCCGTTGCCGCGCTGACGACCGACGAGATCGTCGCGATGAGCACCGCCCAGTTCGCCGCATTGACCAGCGCGCAGGCAGCCGGGCTCGACGCCACCCAGGTGGCGGCGATGGAGACGCAGGACCTGCGAGCCCTCAGCACCGCCGCCTTCCACGCGCTCGGCAGCGACCAGCTCGGAGTCTTGAGCACCCACCAGTTCGCCGCGCTGACGACGGCACAGATCGTCGCGCTGGGCACCGACCAGATCGCCGGGTTGAGCACCGACCACATCGCCGCACTGACGACCGCGCAGACGGTGGCGCTGGAGACGGCCGACATCGCCGCGATGTCGCTGCAGCAAGTGGCCGCGATCACGCCGGAGGATCTCGGCGTGATGACGGGCGCGCAGATCTCGGCGCTGCTGTCGGTGACGCCGATCGTGCTCGACCTGGCCGGCACCGGCATCCACACGAGCGCGGCGAGCCAGGGCGTGAGCTTCGACCTCGCAGCCACCGGCAGCGCATCGCGCAGCGGGTGGGTCGCGGAAGGCTCGGCGCTGCTGGCGCTGGACCGCAACCACGACGGCGTGATCAACGACGGCGGCGAGCTGTTCGGCATCGGCACCCGGCTGGCCGACGGCACGCGCGCGGCGAACGGCTATGCCGCACTGGGGCAGCTGGACGGCAACCACGACGGCGTGATCAGCGCCGCCGATGCCGCTTTCAAGGACTTGCGCGTGTGGGTCGACGCGAACCACGACGGCAAGACGGATGCGGGCGAGCTGAAATCGCTGGCGGACGTGGGGGTCGTGTCGCTGGACCTGCATGCGCTCACGGGCCGCCAGGTCGACCACGGGAACCTGCTGGGGCTGGTGTCGAGCGTGACGATGAGCGACGGCTCGCAGCACCAGATGGCGGATGTGTGGTTCGCGAAGGAGAAGGTCGCGGCGCCGACCGTGCAGTTGAACGAGTTGTTGGCGGCCCCGGCCGGCGAGGTACTGGCGCATGACGCCGCGCACCCGGCGACCGCGGTCGCCTCGGCACCGGCCGCCCACCTGCCCAACCCGGCCCTCAGCGCCGAACAGCATCGGCTGCTTGCCGAAGACGCCCAGCGCAACGGTCCGTTGATTTAAATCCCCCGCCGGTCAAGCAGCGGGTCTGGCGAAAGCCGAACGCTGGTGGGGAAGTTCGCGCAGGCGCATGCCCGCATGGGCGAAGGCTACCGGCAGGGTTACGCCGCCTTCACCGCGGCGGGCTTCGACCTCGCGGCCGGCGAGCTGCAGGCGCAGCGGCTGGTGGACGCGGTGGCGGTGTTTCGGTTGCCGGCGGTGGCTTGAGGCACCGCGTGCAGCAGCGTACTCAGTACATGTCCGCCAACCGCAAGGTATGCGCATTGCGCGAATCATCCACCGCCCGCACCACATGCCGCTCGTCGGCAATGGTCTGGAACAGGTCGATGCCCTTGGTCGCCTTGCCGCCTGAATCCTGGTCGCCGCGGTACGAGATGGTCGAGCGGGGTTGCCCGTTCATCATCTCGCCGTTGCACAGCGACAGGAACTCCCACGACGCCATCCGCGCCCCGGCCGCCCACGCGTCGCCGTCCTGGATGTCGCCGTCGTCGACCGCCCTGCACATCACCGACATGTAGCCGCTGTCGACCCCCGGCGCGAAGTTGGCCGGGTTCACATCCGAATGCGGGCAGTAGTAGCAGTCGATCGGCACCATCTTGAAGAGGCGGATCAGCGATTCGAGCATCGGCACCGAGTGGTACCAGAAGGTGTTCGTCTCGCGCTGCAGGTTGCCGCGGTGGTTGTATTCCAGCGTGTGGCCTTCGCGGCGCATCACGTTGGTCGACACGATCATCAGCCCGTTCTTCTTCAGCAGCGGCCGGATCCCCGCCAGCACGTGCATCGGCGAGAACACGTGGTACAGCACGCCCGACAGGTTGATGAAGTCGAAACCGCCCTCGTCCTTCAGCTTCACGCTCAGGTCGTACAGCAGCCCGATCTGCTTGAAGTCGAAGTTGACGCCGTAGATCGTCTTGATCGCGTTCATCTTCTTCTCGCAGTGCGGCAGCGCGTCGGTCGCCAGCACGCGCTTCGCGCCCTGGCGCGTCATCAGCGTCGGGATCAGGCCCTCCATGCTGCCGATGTCCAGGCAGTCCATGCCTTGCAGGTTCGCGTTGCGCAGCAGCATGCGCGGCATCATCGGCACGCGCGGCATGTGCGTGCCCTTGGTGATCAGCCCCGGCGCCAGCTCGACGTTGTAGTACCACCAGTCGTTGGCCACCGATGCGATGAGTTCGTCGTGCATGTTCTCGTCTCCTGGTTTGTTGGAAAGGCTGCTTGGTTCAAGCGGGTGCCTGCACCTGCCCGACGATCACCGCCGGGTTCCCGGCGATCACCGACAGCGGCGGTGCATCGAACTTCGGCGGCACCACCGTGCCGGCCGCGATCACGCTGCCGCGCCCGATGCGGCAGCCTTTCAGCAGCGTCACGCGGCTGCCGATGAACACCTCGTCCTCGATCACCACCGGCCGCGGCTGCTGGTCCGGCAGGTGCCGCTGGCCGAGCGCCAGCTGGTGCGCGTTGGAGTCCATCACCTGGAACTCCGAGCCGATCAGGCAGCGCCGGCCGATGTGGATGGCCGCGCCCTCGGACACGATCACCGCGCGGTTGTTGATCGTCGTGCCATCGCCGATCTCGATCAGCGATTGCGGCGTGCGCGCCTCGATGTAGCTGCACGAGTAGCTGCCCGGCGAGCGCGGCACGCCGAACACCACGGTGGGTGCCAGGCGGATGCGGCCTGCGCCCTTGAAGACGGTCGGCGTCAGCAGGTTGACGACGCGCGCGGCACCGTCCTGCGCCGCGGTGACCTCGACGGCCGCCTTGTCCGACACATGGAAGAAGTAGTGCACCAGCAGCGCCCGCACCCAGGTCTCGAGCTCGAACGGGTTGCTCTTCGAGATCCAGGTCTTGTAGCGATCGAGCTTCAGCATCATCGCGGCGTGCTCGGGGGCGTGCTCAGAAGCCGTGTGTCGCGAGGAAGTCGTTCCACGCGGCGATGAAGCGCTCTTCGGCGCCGGCCGTGCCCGCCGCCAGCTCGGGCAGCAGCGCGCAGAACGGCTGCATGTCGGGCTGGCTGCCGTAGCGCACGTTCAGCGCCGGCTGGATGATGCGGCAGCACTGCTGCAGCAGTTCGGTGCTCAGGCGGCCGATGCGGTGCCCGCCGACCGCCAGCGCGACGAAGCCCAGGTGCGCGCCCTTCATGAACGGGCTGTTGACGTTCGACGAGTTCTGCCCCGCGCTGATGCGGAAGTAGCCCAGGTGGTCCTGGATGTGGCACAGCGGGCGGCGGATGCTGGCCGCCACGAACGCGCCCAGGTCCCACAGCCCGGCATACGACACGTCGCCGAGCGCCGGCTTCAGCAGCAGGTCGGCGCAGTCGGCGCGAAAGATCGCGTTCGAGAACTCGCCGAAGTAGTTCTTGCACTCGGCCACCGTGCTCATGAACATCACGTCGTCGCTCAACGCGATCATCCGGCTGGCGTTGTGGGCGATCGCCGCCGGCACCGGCTGCCCGGTCATCGGATGGCCCAGCTCGTTGGCCACCCAGCGCCGGCTGACCGAGCACGAGAAGTTGGCCGACGCATGCGCCACCAGGTGGCGCTCGTAGAACTCGGGGTACATCACGTCGTCGTCGAGCATCACGTGCACCAGCTCGGAGCGGCCGTCCCACAGCCGCACCAGCTGCTTCAGGTTCTCGTACGCGCCGTTGCGCGGGCCCTCGTGGAACTCGATGTCCAGGCCCGCCAGCAGCGGCTTGTAGGGCTCGGAGAAGAAGACCTCGCGGAATTCGCCGTGCGGGCTGTCGTCGGAAATGATGACCTTCTGCGACGGCCGCGTCTGGTAGCGCAGCGAGTTCAGCAGGTCGAGGATGTAGCGGGTCTTGTAGGCGGGGATCAGCGTCGTGATGTTCATCGCGTTCAGCCCAGTGCCGCCACCGCGTTCACCGCTTCCTGCACCGCGTGGATCACCTGCTCGGTCTGCTCCACGCTCTGGGTCGGCCCGATCGGCAGGCTCAGCACCTGCGCGTGCATCGCCTCTGAAATCGGCAAGGCCCCTCGCTCGAGGCCCAGCGTGGCATACGCCGGCTGCAGGTGCGGCGCGACCGGATAGTGGATCACCGTGCCGATGCCGGCATCGGCCAGCCGCTTCGCGAGGGCATCGCGCTGGCGGTGCCGCACGACGAACAGGTGCCAGGCCGGCTCGGCCCAGGCCGGCACCACCGGCAGCACCAGGTCGAGCCCGGCCAGGCCTTGCAGGTAGCGCTGCGCGACCGCGGCGCGGTGCCTGTTGTCGGCTTCGAGCTTCGGCAGCTTGACGCGCAGCAGCGCGGCCTGCAGCTCGTCGAGCCGCGAGTTCCAGCCGATCACCTCGTTGTGGTACTTGACCTTCGAGCCGTAGTTGCGCAGCTCGCGCAGGCGCGCTGCGACGCCTTCGTCGTGCGTCGTGACGGCACCGCCGTCGCCGAGCGCGCCGAGGTTCTTGCCGGGGTAGAAGCTCCAGGCCACCGCATCACCGTGCGCGCCCAGGCGCTCGCCCTTGTAACGCGCGGCATGCGCTTGCGCACCGTCCTCGACGACCTTCAGGCCGTGACGGCGCGCGATCTCCAGAATGGGGCCCATGTCGGCCGGCTGGCCGTACAGGTGTACCGGCATGATGGCCTTGGTGCGCGGCGTGATGGCCGCCTCGAGCCGCGCCGGGTCGATGTTGTGCGTGCGCTCGTCGGGCTCGACCGGCACCGGCGTCGCGCCGACGTGCGTCACGGCCAGCCAGGTCGCGATGTAGGTGTTGGACGGCACGATCACCTCGTCACCGGCGCCGATGTCGAGCGCGCGCAGCGCGAGGCTCAGCGCCTCGAGCCCGTTGGCCACGCCCACGCAGTGCGCCGCGCCGCAGTAGGCCGCGTACTCCTGCTCGAAGCGCTTCAGCTCGTCGCCCATGATGTACCAGCCCGAATCGAGCACGCGCTCGAAAGCGGCCACCAGCTCGGCACGCTGCTGCAGCTGCACGGACTTCAGGTCGAGGAAGGGAACCATGTCAGATGCTCACCTTGAGAGGGTCGGGCAGGAAACGGGCATAGCGCTTCATCGCCTCACGGATCGCCGCGTTCGCCAGCGTGTACTCGATCTCGACATCGTCCTGCGAGACCCGCTGGGCGCCGAAGCGCTCGTGGAAGGCGCAGACGCGCTCATTCGCGAGGTTGACCTGAAAGTGCGCATTCGTAAAGCCCAGGGTATAGAGGGCATACGCGTAGACCATCAGCGCCGACTCGATCGCGGCCGACGACGGTGCCGCGTCCGACAGGATCCAGCTGCCCCAGCAGAAGCTGCCGTGGCCGTCGATCACGCGGGCGTCGTAGAGCCGCACGGTGCCGAGCTTGTCGCCGGCCAGGCTCTCGATCACGAAATAGGCCTCGCCGTCGCGCTGGGCGTAGGCGGCCAGCCAGGCCTGCTGGTCGGCCAGCGCGCCGGAGGTGCGCGACAGGTGGCGCGACTTGGTCTCGTCGGTGCGCAGCCCGAGGATGAACTCGGCGTCGGCGACCGCGGCATCGCGGAACACCAGCGTCTTGCCCTGCAGCCGCGCCGCCTTGCCCAGCCGCGGCGCGGTCATGCCGAAGCGACCAGGTCGGTGAAGACGCCGTAGTCGCGGATGTAGTCCGCCGCGTCGTAGTAGTCGGAGGCGAACACCATCAGCATCGCGTCCGGCGAGTACTTGTACTGCACGCCCCAGGTCATCGGCGGCAGGTACAGCCCGCGCTGCGGCGAATCGAGCACCACCTCGACGCGGCGCTTGCCGTCGTCGGCCACCACCGCGCAGCTGCCGCGCAGGCAGATCAGGAACTGGTGGCAGCGGTGGTGCGCATGCTCGCCGCGGATCTCGCGGCTGGGCACGCCGAACACCATGAAGTAGCGCAGCGGCTTGAACGGCACGTGGCGGTCGAACTCGCCGACCGTCAGGTCGCCGCGCAGGTCGTGGATCACCGGGAAGTGGTGCACCGTGACGCCGTGCACCGGCGTGGTCTCGATCTTGAAGCCGTTGGCGGCGCTCGGCAGGTGCAGCGCGCTCGCCGGGCCCTTGTCGGTGTCGACATAGCCGACGATCGCGGCCGGGTTGCCTTCGACGATCGCGCCCGGGGGCACCGAGCGCGTGACCACCGAGCCGGGGCGCACGACCGCCTTCGCGGCGATCGTCAGGCCGCCGTAGATCGTCGAGTTGGCTCCGATCCAGGCCTGGCGGCGCACCGTCGTGCCGACCGGCTCGTGGCCTTCGGCCTCGACGAACACGACGTTGGCGCCGATCTGGCAGCCGGCCTCGATGACCACGCCGCGGCAGATGTGGGCGCCGCTCTTGACGACGCAGTCGCCGTGCACATGGGCTTCCGGGTCGATGAAGGCCTGCGGATGCAGTGCGTGCGGTGCCAGCAGGCTGGTGTCGTTGGTTCCCATGGTGTCGGTGTCTTTCCGCGTGGTCCGGATCAGAGGAAGGTCATTGCAGCCAGGCGCCGATGCCCAGCCCGAGCGAGCGCAGCAGCGCATTCGCCTGCTCGCCGTCGTACAGCGCATTGACGTAGGCGACGCGCAGGCCGTAGTGGTCGCCCTCGGCGGCCATCACGTCGAACAGCGAACGGCGGCCGAGCTGCTGCCATTGCTGCAGCGTGAAGTTGCGCACCCGGTCGCTGTCGCGCAGCACCGAGATCACGCGCTGCGCGCGGTCGAAGGCGGAGGTGGCCTGCTCGTGCACCTCGCTCATGCGGAAGCGCCGGCCTTCCAGCGCGTCGGCGCGCTGCAGCCTGGCGGCCTCGGCACGCTTGCGCGCGGCGGCGCTGGAGTAATCGTTGCTGGCGTTGTAGAGCGGGATGTTGAAGCTCACGCCGGCCGACCAGTTGGTGCCGTCGCCGGCGCCCTTGGCCTTGCTGCCGCCCACCGTCCAGTTGACCTGCGGCTTCTGGCCGGCCACCACCGCGCGGGCGTAGCTGTCGGCCGCCTCGGCCTGCTGGTCGAGCTGGGCGATCTCGGCGGCGCGGTCGGCCTGGGCCAGCAGCTCGTCGAGCTTGGGCACGTCGAGCAGCACCGACGACAGGCCTTCGGTCGGCGGCAACCCGTCGCCGACGAAGCGGCGCAGCTTGACCTCGATCTGGCGCACCATCGACAGCGTCTGCACCTGCTGCAGGTCGGCCTGCTGCTGGTTCTTCTGCGCCTGCACCAGCTCGCTGGTGCGGCCCTTGTCGGCGCGCACGATGGTTTCCAGCGCCTCGACCAGGCAGCTCATCTTGCGCGAGTACTGCTGGTAGACCTGCGCCTGCATGCGGTAGCGGCTGCGGTCGAGCGCGAGCGACACGGTCGTCAGCGCGACCTGCTCCTGCGCGCTCAGCTGGCCCTGGCGCGCGGCCTCGGCCAGGTGGCTGCGCCAGTCGGTCAGCTGGGTGATGCGACCGCCGTCGAACAGCGGCGCGCTGATGCTGACGCCCAGGCGGGCCTGGTTGCCGCTGAGGGATTCGGTGTTGGGGGCCGACGTGCCGACGCGGCCCAGCGTGCCGGTCAAGCCGGCCTGCGGGCGGCTGGACATGCGGGTCTCGTCGACATCGGCCGCGGCCGCCTCGGCCAGCAGCCTGGCCGCGCCGATCGACTGGCTGCGCCGCACGGCCTCCTGGACCATCGATTGCAGCGACGCGCGCGGCCCGCCGGCATCGCCCGCCACCGGCCTGCCGCCGTAGCTGACGCTGGACTCCACACCTTCGTCATCGATGCAGCGGGCAACCGCAGGCAGCGCGACGGCGGTGGCCACCAGCACGCCGGCAAGGCGCAGGGTGTAGGACAGGCGGACGGTCATGACACGGGACTCCAGGAACGACCGCAGCTGCGGCACCCTGGAAGTACACCGCGGCAGGCCCGTGAGCGATGTCCGGAAAATGACCGGCTTTCGCTGCCAGTTCCGTTCGCCTGTCGCTTTGGACCGTAGACGGGCCGAAGAGCCGCCTCCTAAGCTGCGCGATCAATTCAGCCCCAGGACCCGCGGATGAGCACCAGGAACACAGAAGGCGATGCCGGCGACAACACCCTGACCGGCACCGCAGGCAGCGAGCAGTTCGACGGCGGCAAGGGCAGCGACACCTGCATCTACGCGGCGGGCGGCGGCCAGGACACCATCGCCGCCACCTACGACACCGCGGGCAACAAGGTCGACACGCTGCAGCTCAATGGCATCGCGTCCGCCGACCTGCAGTTCAGCCGGTCCGGCAACGACCTGGTGATCGGCTTCAAGGGCACGACGAGCGACAGCATCACGGTGAAGCTCTTCTTCCTCGGCAACGATCCGTACAACGATTTCAACCCGCTGCAGCGCATCACCTTCATGAGCGCGAACGGCAGCACCGCGCAAGACCCGCTCGACGGGCTCTCGATCGCGTCGATCATCACGGCCCTGACCACCGGCGGCAGCGGCGACGACGACCTGCGCGGCACCGCCGGCGCCGACACGCTGATCGGCGGCGCCGGCAACGACACCCTCACCGGCGGCGCCGGCAACGACGAATACCGGTTCAACCGCGGCGACGGCAAGGACCTGATCGCCGCCTCGTACGACTTGAGCAGCGCCCACACCGACACGCTGGCGCTCGGCACCGGCCTGTCGCGCAACGACCTCAGCTTCGCGAGCACCGGCAGCGGGGGAACCTCGCTGCTGATCCGCTTCGCCGGCTCGACCGACGAGATCACCGTCGAGAAGTTCCTCTACAACGACAGCGCGGTCAACACCTACGGCCCGTTGCAGTCCATCACCTTCGCCGACGACAAGGTCACCACGCTGAAAGGCGACTCGACGGCCCCGATGGACGTCGCCGCCATCCTGAAGGCGCTGTACGCCGGCACCGCCGGCGCGGACAACCAGCACGGCACCAGCGGCAACGACTCGATCACCGGCCTGGCCGGCGGCGACCTGATCGACGGGCGCGCCGGCGACGACACCCTGGTGGGCGGCGCGGGCGACGACACGCTCAACGGCGGCACCGGCAACGACGCGTACGACTACACCCGCGGCGACGGCAACGACCTGATCAAGCTGCAGAGCGACAGCAACGCCAACAAGAACAACATCCTGCACTTCGCCTCGGGCATCACGGCCGACGACGTCTCGCTCACCCGCTCGGGCAGCTCACTGCTCATCGGCATCAAGGGCGCCGGCACGATCCCGGCGAGCACGATCACCGTCGAAGGCTTCTCCTTCACCGCCGGCACCGACAACGGCTACAACCCGCTGCAGCAGATCATCTTCGACGGCACGCAGACCACCTGGACCTTCGCGATGCTGCAGGCCGCCGTGGCCGCGGCCGGCTCCGGCGGCACCAGCAACAGCCCCACCACCGGGGCGGACCAGCTCACCGGCACCACCGGGGCCGACACCCTGACCGGCGGCACCGGCAACGACACGATCACCGGCGGCCTGGGCGATGACACCTGTGTCTACCGCGCGGGCGACGGGCAGGACACGCTCCTCTCGACCCACGACACCACGCCCAGCAACACGCTGCAGCTGAACGGCATAGCGGCCACGGACCTGCTGCTGAGCCGCAGCGGCAGCGACCTCGTGATCGGTTTCAGCGGCAAGCCCGGCGACAGCATCACGGCGAAGCTCTTCTTCTTCAACGACGATCCGTACAACGACTACAACCCGCTGCAGAAGATCACCTTCATGAGCGCGGACGGCAAGACGCCCCAGACGCCGATCGCCGACTACGACATTGCCGAGCTGATCACGAAGATGAACACCGGCGGCACCGGCAACGACCGGCTGGTGGGCACCTCCGGCAACGACGTGATCTCCGGCGGCCTCGGCAACGACACCCTCATCGGCGGCAAGGGCAACGACAYGATCGAGTTCACCGTCGGCGACGGCCGGGACCTGATCACCTCGCTGACGCAGGACACGCAAGCCGACCGGCTGGACGTGCTGGAGATCCACACATCCCCCGTCGTGGGCGCCTCGAAGGTCACCGCCAACTCGCTGACCTTCGGCACCTCGGGCACCTCGCTCGTGATCAAGGTCGGCACGAACGGCGACCAGATCACGGTCGACAAGTTCCTCTACCAGGACGACACCGGCAACGGCTACAACCCGCTGCAGAAGATCGAGTTCGACGACGAAACCAGTCTCGATGTCGCCGGGATCCTCGCGCAGCTGTACAAAGGCAGCAGCAGCGCCGACACACTGCGCGGCACCGCCGGCGCCGACACCATCACCGCGCTGGCGGGCAACGACACCATCGATGGCCGCGGCGGCGACGACCGGATCGAGGGCGGTGCCGGCAACGACCTGATCGACGGCGGCAAGGGCAACGACAGCTACTGGTTCGGGCTGGGCGAGGGCGCGGACACGCTGCTGGGGGTCTACGACGACGCCAGCGGCAAGAGCAACACGCTGGTCTTCAGGGCGGGCATCGTGGAGAGCGACGTCAAGCTGACCCGCTCGGGTTCGGACCTGGTCATCACGCTGAACGCGTTCACCGCGACGAACAAGGAGTCGTTCACCGTCAAGAACTTCTCGTTCGCACTGAACAGCGATTCGACCTACAACCCGCTGCAAGCCATCACCTTCGACGGCGTCACGACGGGGACTGATGCGAAGGGCGACCCCATCAAGGCCAGCTGGACCCTCGCCGACATCCAGGGCAAGGTCGTCGCCTCGGGCAGCACGGGTTCGACCTCCGGCGACGACAGCGCCCAGACCCTCAAGGGCACCGATGCCGACGACCGGATCGACGGCGGCAAGGGCAACGACACCATCGACGGCGGCAAGGGCAACGACACCTGCGTGTTCGAGCAAGGCGACGGCTCGGACACGCTCTCGCTCAGCCGCGACACCACGGTCGGCCGGACCGACACGCTCGAGCTGAAGTACCTCCAGAGCAGCGAGGCCACGCTCACGCGCAGCGGCTCCGATCTCGTCATCGGCACGCCCACTGCCGGCGACCAAGTCACCGCGAAGGGCTTCTTCCTGCTCAACAACCCGTACAACGCCTACAACCCGCTGCAATCCATCGCCTTCAAGGACGCGACCAAGGACATCGCCTGGATCGTCGAGCAGACCGACACCGGCACGGGCGGCAGCGACAAGCTGGTCGGCACCACCGGTTCCGACACGCTGATCGGCCACAAGGGCAACGACACCCTGATCGGCGGCAAGGGCGACGACGTCTACCAGTTCAGCGTCGGCGACGGCCTGGACGTGATCACCGTCGATGCATCGGACAACACCGTCGGCCGCAACGACACCTTGCACATCGTCGACCCGCTCCTGTCGGCCGACAAGCTGGTGCTCGAAACCTCGGGGACCTCGCTGATCATCGGCCTCAGCGGAGACGCCACCGACCAGATCACCGTCGAGAACTTCCTGTACGGCGACACGGCGTCCAATCCGTACAACCCGCTGCAGACCATCAGCTTCGACAGCGCCGACAGCCACGGCAAGTTCAGCCTCGACCTCAGCGGCATCCTGGCGAAGCTGTATGGCGGCACCTCGGGGACGGACATCCTGCGCGGCACCGTCGACGCCGACAGCATCAGCGGCAGCTACGGCAACGACACGCTGGACGGCCGCGCCGGCAACGACACCTTGAAAGGCGGTGCGGGCAACGACACCCTCACCGGCGGCACCGGCGACAACACCTACGAGTTCGCGAACGGCGACGGCCAGGATTCGCTGATGGGCTACCGCGACACCGCGCCGGGCAAGAACAGCAGCTTGCAGCTCGACGACTACACCACCGACGACATCGTGCTGACGCAGTTGAAGGGTGCGCTGATCGTCGAGTTCAACAAGGTCGACAAGAGCAACACCGACAAGATCACGGTGAACAATTTCGACTTCACCGGCAGCGGCAGCGACTACAGCCCGGTGCAGAACATCGCCTTCAGCGGTTCGACCACCCCCTGGGGCATGGCCGACATCCTCGACCACATCACCGGCGTCGCGTCGACCGGCGACGAGGACGACAACCGGCTGGGCGGCACGGTGGGCAACGACACGCTGACCGGGCTGGACGGCGACGACACGCTGACCGGACTGGCCGGCAAGGACCTGCTGACCGGCGGCCTCGGGGACGACTCCATCAACGGCGGGCTGGGCGACGACACCTACGCGTTCAACAAGGGTGATGGGCAGGACACCCTGGCCGCGGGCGGGAACGCGACCGACACCAACACGCTCGCGTTCGGATCGGACGTCGCCAGCAGCGACCTGGCGTTGACCCGGATGGGAACCTCGCTGGTCATCTACCTGAACAAGACCGACACCGACAACACCGACCAGATCACGGTGGAGGACTTCAGCTTCAGCGCCGGCGACGGCAACACCTCGAGCCCGCTGCAGACCATCACGGTGGGCGGCGCCACCTGGGATCTCGCCACGATCCGCGGCAAGGTCGGCGGGATCAAGCGCACCGGCACCGACGGCGACGACACGGTGCGCGGCGCGGACCTGAACGACTCGCTCTACGGGGGCGCGGGCGACGACACGCTGTTCGGGTACGACGGCAAAGACACGTTGATCGGCGGAGCCGGCGACGATGTGATGTACGGAGGCGATGGCAACGACACGCTGTTGGGTCAGGGGGGGAACGACGTCCTCGACGGTGGCAAGGGCAATGACCAATATTTTTACTTCGGCGACGGGCAGGACACGCTGGCCGCCAGCGGCGACACGACCGACGAGGTCAATACGCTGGGCATCTCAAACAACAGCATCAGCAGCAGCAGCGTGCTGGTGACCAGGAAAGGAACGTCGCTGGTGATCTACATGGACAAGGACGACCTTGATGACACCAACCAGATCACGGTGGAGGACTTCAGCTTCAGCGCCGACGACGGCAACACCTCGAACCCACTGCAGATCATCCAATGGAGCGGCCACGGCTCCGACTGGAACCTCGCCAAGATCCGCACCGAGGTCTCCGGGCTTGATCGCATCGGCACCGATAGCGCGAACACCCTGCGCGGCGGAGACCTGAATGACACGCTCTCGGGCGGAAAGGGCGACGACACCCTGTTCGGCTATGGCGGCAATGATGTTCTGTGGGGCAGCAGCGGCAATGACCTGATCAACGGTGGCGACGGCGATGACACCTACAACTTCACTCCTGGGGATGGGGACGACGTCCTCGTCGACAGCGGTGGCGATGACACCTTGGACACCGACGTGTCGAAACGCCAAGTGTTTTTCAAGCAGGACGGCAACGATCTGGAAGTCTACGTTTACGGCGGCGCGGACGACTCCACCGCTGGAATCATCTGGATCGATGACTGGTACCTGGGTACCGCCCACCAGATCGAAAGCATTCTTGCAAAGGTCTCTGGCAAGACCGTGACCCTGAGTTCCACCGATGTGGCGTCTTTGGTCACCGCGATGGCGGATTTCGACCTGCCGGATACAGCCGGGGACCTTTCCACGACGACCGGCTACAACGACGTCCTGACAGCCATGAACAAATACTGGAAAAGCTAGGCGCATCGCACCATGACCATGGCCCACGACGCCGCACCGGCGCAGCTGCCCGCCCCCGCCCGCCCCGCCGACAGCGGCTTGGCCTGCCTGTTGATGATGGCCCGCCTGCACGGCGTGGCCGCCGACGGCGAGCAGCTCGCGCACGAGTTCGTCGACAGCGGCCGCAGCTTCGGCACGGCCGACATCCTGCAGGCCGCAGCACAGCTGCAGCTGAAGGCCAAGGCCGTCCGAACCACGCCCGAGCGGCTGGCCACCACCGCGCTGCCCGCCGTCGCCTGTGCGGCCCCTGCAGCAGACACCGCCGGCGCCGCCTCGCCGCACTACTTCATCATCGCGAAGGTCGACGGCGACCGGGTGCTGATCCACGACCCCGCGGTCGGCCGCCCGGAACTGCTGAGCCACGACGAGCTGCGTGCCCGTTGGTCCGGCGAGCTGATCCTGTTCGCGTCGCGCGTCTCGGCCGGCCGCGAATGGGGCAAGTTCGACTTCACCTGGTTCATCCCGTCGGTCGTGCGCCACCGCCGGCTGCTCGGCCAGGTGCTGCTGGTCAGCCTCGCGCTGCAGCTGTTCGCGCTGGTCACGCCGCTGTTCTTCCAGGTGGTGATGGACAAGGTGCTGGTGCACCGCGGCTTCACGACGCTCGACGTGATCGCGATCGGCCTGGGCACGGTGATGGTGTTCGAGGTCGCGCTGACGGCCTTGCGCAGCTACGTGTTCGCGCACACCACCAGCCGCATCGACGTCGAACTCGGCGCGCGGCTGTTCCGCCACCTGCTGGCGCTGCCGCTCGCCTACTTCCAGGCACGGCGCGTCGGCGATTCGGTGGCACGCGTGCGCGAGCTCGAGAACATCCGCAGCTTCCTGACCGGCAATGCGATCACCGTGGTGCTCGACCTGCTGTTCTCGGTCGTCTTCATCGCGGTGATGCTGTGCTACAGCGGCTGGCTGACGCTGATCGTGCTGGCCTCGCTGCCGTGCTACCTGCTGCTGTCGCTGGCCCTCACGCCGCTGCTGCGCGCGCGCCTGGCCGAGAAGTTCAACCGCGGTGCCGAGAACCAGGCCTTCCTGGTCGAGACGGTGAACGGCATCGACACCGTCAAGTCGATGGCGGTGGAGCCGCAGTGGACGCGCCGCTGGGACCAGCAGCTTGCCGCCTACGTGTCGGCGAGCTTCCGCACCACGACGATCGCGAGCCTCGCGCAGGGCGGCGTCTCGATGGTGTCGAAGGCGGTGACGCTCGCGACGCTGTACTTCGGCGCGCGGCTGGTCATCGACGGCAGCATGTCGGTCGGCCAGCTCGTCGTCTTCAACATGCTGGCCGGCCAGGTCGCGCAGCCGGTGATGCGGCTGGCCCAGCTGTGGACCGACTTCCAGCAGACCGGCGTGTCGATGCAGCGCCTCGGCGACATCCTCGACACCCACACCGAAAGCGGCGGCGCGCGCGGCAGCCTGCCGCGCGTCAGCGGCCGCATCACCTTCGACGACGTGCAGTTCCGCTACCGGCCCGACCGCGCGCCGGTGATCGAGAGTCTGTCGATCGACATCGCCGCCGGCGAGGTGATCGGCATCGTCGGCCGCTCCGGTTCGGGCAAGAGCACGCTCGCGAAGCTGCTGCAGCGGCTGTACGTGGCCGAGCGCGGGCGCGTGCTGATCGACGGCATCGACCTGTCGACCATCGAATCGAGTTCGCTGCGCCGCCAGATCGGCGTGGTGCTGCAGGACAACATGCTGTTCAACCGCAGCATCCGCGAGAACATCGCGCTGGCCGATGCGGGCGCGCCGCTCGACGCGGTGATCCAGGCCGCGACGCTGGCCGGCGCGCACGAGTTCATCACCGCGCTGCCCGAGGGCTACGACACGCTGGTCGGCGAGCATGGCTCGACGCTGTCGGGCGGGCAGCGCCAGCGGCTGGCGATCGCGCGCGCGCTGATGGGCAACCCGCGCATCCTGGTGTTCGACGAGGCGACCAGCGCGCTGGATGTCGAATCCGAGCGCATCGTGCACGACAACATGAAGGCGATCTGCCGCGGCCGCACCGTGATCATCATTGCGCACCGCTTGTCGGCGGTGCGCGATGCCCACCGCATCGTCGTGATGGACGAAGGCCGCATCGTCGAAGCCGGCCCGCATGCCGAGCTGCTGCAGCGCGAGGCCGGGCACTACGCGCGGCTGCACCGGCTGCAGCGCGGATGACGCCCCGCCCCCTCCGCAAGAAGGAATGCCGACCATGAAGACGCCCGTCCGCCTGCTGGCCTTCGGCGACCTGCTGCGCCGCTACGGCCGCGCGTCGCGGCTCGCGTGGGGCGCCCGCGCCGAGCTGGCGCCGCCGCGCCGGCTGCCGCACGAACTGCAGTTCCTGCCGGCCGCGCAATCGCTGCAGGAGACACCGCTGTCGCCGGCGCCGCATGTCGCGATCGGGCTGCTGCTCGGCTTCGCCGCGCTGGCGGTGGCCTGGGCCTGCATCGGGCGGCTCGACATCGTCGCRGTCGCGTCCGGCAAGGTGGTGCCGGCCGAAGGCAGCAAGCTGGTGCAATCGCTGGAGCCCGGCACGGTGCGCGCGATCCGCGTGACCGAAGGCCAGGCGGTGCGTGCCGGTGACCTGCTGATCGAGCTCGACCTGACGGCCACCCAGGCCGACCTCGACCGCACCGAAGGCGACCTGGCCGCGGCGCGGCTGCAGATCGCGCGCGGACAGGCGCTGCTCGACGCGGTGGCCAGCGGGCACGACGCGCCGCTGCAGCGCCCGCCGTCGGTCGGCGACGGCGACTTCGACGAGGCCCGCCGCATGCTGGCCGGCCAGATCGGCGAGCACCTCGCGCGGCTGGCCCGGCTCGACGCCGAGATGGCGCAGCGCGAGGCGAGCCGCCGCTCGACGCTCGAATCGGTGCACAAGCTGGAGCAGACCGTGCCGCTCGCGCGCCAGCGTGCGGCCGACCTGAAGGACCTGGTCGACAGGAACTTCGTTTCGCGGCACGGGTATCTCGACCGCGAACAGGCGCGCATCGAGCAGGAGGCCGACCTGGCCGCGCTGACGAGCCGCGTGGCCGAGGTCGACGCCAGCCTGCTGCAATCGCGCCGGCAGCGCGAGCAGCTGATCGCCGAGGCGCGGCGCGGCGCGCTCGACGGCATCACCGCGGCGCAGCAGAAGGCGGCGGCGCTGGAACAAGACCTGCGCAAGGCGGCCTCGCGCCGCGATGCCCAGCGGCTGCTCGCGCCGGTCGACGGCACGGTGCAGCAGCTGGCGGTGCACACGGTCGGTGGCGTCGTGACGGCGGCGCAGCCGCTGATGCTGGTGGTGCCGCGCGACATGCCGCTGGAGGTCGAGGCGATGATCGAGAACCGTGACATCGGCTTCATCGTGCCGGGCCAGTCGGCCGAGGTGAAGGTGGAGACGTTTCCGTACACGCGCTACGGCGTGCTGCACGCGCGCGTGGCGTCGGTGTCGAGCGATGCAATCAACGACGAGAAGCGCGGGTTGGTCTACTCGACGCGGGTGCGGCTGGACAAGGGCACGATCGAGGTCGACGGGCGCACGGTGGCGCTGAGTGCGGGGATGTCGGTGTCGGCCGAGGTGAAGATCGGCACGCGCCGGGTGATCGATTTCCTGCTGTCGCCGCTCATCGAGCACGCCGGCGAGAGCATGCGGGAGAGGTGAGCGGCTGGTTCTGGCGCGGCAAAGGCGTGAGCGGGGAGGCTGTGGCTCGCCGTCAGGTGCGGTCATCGCCCCTGGCGGGGCAATGACTACCCTCCGCTGACTGGTTTCATGGCCCGTCGCCGAAACTCCCTCCACTCACTTCGTTCGTTGTGGTCAAACAGTCGGTGACAGTCAGTTCACGATCGCGCTGCGCGCGGGGCCATGAAACCAGCCAGCTCCGGCGCCCCCTCCTTATTGGCGCTCCACAGCCTCCCCGCCCACGCCTTTGTGGCACCACCGCTTTTTGGGAGAGGTGACAAGCGAACAAGTGGGGGTTGAATCCCGGGTTGTCACCCGGGCTACGGGGGCCAAGCGAGCGGTCAGGTAGCCCGGATGCAATCCGGGGATCAACCTTCACTTTGGTGGTCAACCCCCAAAGGAGCACGGCGGTGTCGCAAAGGCGCGTGGGGGGAGGCCGTGGAGCGCCAATCAGGGCGGGTCGCCGGAGCTGACTGGTTTCGTGGCCCGCGTGCGCAGCACGCTTCGTGAACTGACTGTCGCCGACTGTTTGACCACAACGAACGCAGTGAGTGACGGGAGTTTCGGCGACGGGCCGCGAAACCAGTCAGCGGAGGGAAGTTCTCGCCCCGCCAGGGGCGAGGACCGACCCGACCGGCGCGCCACGGCCTCCCCCCACGCGCCTTTGCCACGCACCATCCAGCGAACCAGAATCACCGTTCGCGAAACGCCTCTTTCGACTTCAGCATCGGCCGCAGCAAGAAGCTCAGCACCGAGCGCTCGCCGGTGCGCACCTCCACCGAGCCCGTCATGCCCGGCAGCACCGTCAGCGGCTTGCCGCGCTCGCGCAGCGTCGAGCGGTCGGTGCGCAGCATCACGCGGTAGTAGGTCTGGTCCGGCGCGGCGGCCTTCTCGGTGTCGCCGAGCGCGTCCGGGCTGATGTACTCGATCTTGCCCTTCAGCCCGCCGTAGGTCGTGTAGTCGTAGGCCGCGAGCTTGACCTCTGCGGTCTGCCCGACCCGCAGGAAGCCGATCTCCGACGGCTTCACGCGCGCCTCGATCAGCACGCGCGAGGTGATCGGCACGATCTCCATCATCGCGGCGCCCGGGCTCACGACGCCACCCACCGTCACCGAGCGGATGTTCTTCACCAGCCCGCGCACCGGCGATTTCAGCACCGTGCGGCGCAGCACATCCTGCCGGCCGGCGAGCTGTTCCTCGATCTGCGCCAGGTCGGTCTGCACCCGCACGAGCTCGGTGCTCGCGTCCTGGCGAAAGCGGTTCACCCGCTCCTGCGATTGCAGGTGCAGGTCGTTGACCTGGCGGCGCAGCCGCATCACCTCGACCTCGGACATCAGCCCCTTCGCGGACATCGCCTCCGAGACGCCCAGCTCCTTCATCACCAGCTCGATGCTGCGGCCGTTCGAGCGCACCGCTTCATCGAGCCCGCGCTTGCGCGCGTTGAACGCATCGGTCTCCGATTCGACGACGCTGGACAGCGCCGACACGTCGGACGGGAACTGCAAGGCCCGGCCGTTCGCTTCGGCCGTCAGCCGCGCGACGGTGCCGCGCAGCGCGGCGCGCTTGACCTGGGCCTCGTTCTGCTGTGATTCGAAACGCGTCGGGTCGAGCTGCGCCAGCTCCTGCCCCTCCTGCACCTGCATGCCTTCGCGCACGAACAGCTCGCGCAGGATGCCGCCTTCGAGGCTCGCGATCACCTGCTCCTTGCCGTCGGGCACCACGCGGCCGTCGGCACGCGTGATCTCGTCGACGCGCGCGGTCGAGGCCCACGCGATCGCGACGATCACCGCGACGGCCATCAAGTACAGCGTCCAGGTCGCGCGCGACATGTCGTCCATCACCTGCGCGGCGCGGACCTCGCTGAGGAACTTGGCGTCGCCGGATTTCAGCTCGGCTTGTTGTTTCTTCTTGCCGAACATGGTCAGACCGCCGCCTCACGCTGAACGGGCTGCGAGGCCGGATGCAGATGCAGGTTGCTCGGCCCGTTGCCCTCCGGCGTCGCCGTCGCCGCCGGCTTCGCGCCCGACAGCGCCGCCAGTACCTGTGCCTTCGGCCCGTCGAGCACGACCTTGCCGCCGTCGACCACGATCACCCGCTGCGCCAGTTCCAGCACCGCCGGGCGGTGCGTCACCATGATCAGCGTGCGCTTGCCCGCCGCTTCATTCAGCTGGCGCAGGAACATCACTTCCGATTGCGCGTCCATCGAACTGGTCGGCTCGTCCATCAGCAAGATCTGCGGCTGCGTCGCGAGGCAGCGCGCCAGCGCGACCAATTGCCGCTGCCCGCCCGACAGCAGCCCGCCCATCTCGCCGACCGACAGCTCCCAGCCCTGCGGGTGCGACGCGACCACGCGGTCGAGCCCGGTCACGCGGGCCACCTCGGCCAGCCGTGCCGGGTCGACCGTCGCGCGGCCGAGCATCACGTTCTCGCGCAGCGTGCCGTTGAAGAGCCGCGGCTCCTGCGACACGAAGCCGACCTTCGCGCGGAAGTCGGCCGGATCGATCTGCCGCAGGTCGATGCCATCGACCTCGACCATGCCCTCGGTCGGCTGGTAGAGCCCCGCCAGCAGCCGCAGGATCGTCGACTTGCCGCTGCCGATGCGCCCGAGGATCACGACGCGCTCGCCCGGCTCGAACTTCAGGTTGATGCCCTTCAGCACCTTCGGCGCCGCGCCGTCGCCTCCCGTCGCCGGGTACGCGAAGTTCAGCTCGTGCAGGCCCAGCTTGCCGGTGATGCGGTGGTTCGCGATGTAGGTCTTGCCGCTCTCGCGCTCCACCGGCAGCGACATCATCTGGTCGAGCGCGGCCATCGCGGCGCGTGCGCCCTGGTAGCGCGTCGCGAGGCTGACCACGCTGCCCAGCGGCGCGATCGCGCGGCCGGCGAACATCACCGCGCCGATCAGCGCCCCGCCGCTGACCGCGCCCTCCTTGATCAGGTACACGCCCCACACCAGCATCACCAGCGTGATGGCTTGCTGCGCGGCGGCCGAGATGTTGTTGGTGAGGCCCGACAGCGCCCGCGCGCGCAGCGACGATTCGGCCGCGGCCGCGGTGGCATCTTCATAGCGGCGCAGGAACTGGCCTTGCGCGCCGGCCGCCTTCAGGTCTTCCAGCCCTTCGACCGCCTCGACCAGCACGCCCTGCAGGTCGGCCTGGAAATGCATGTTGGCGGCCATCGAGCGGCGCAGCGAACTCTGGATCGCCCAGGCCATGCCGAGGATCAGCGGGATCGCGAGCACGATCACCCAGCCGAGCGGCCCGCCGATGATGAAGACCATCGCGACGAACAGCGCGATGAACGGCAGGTCGCTGACGGCCGACAGCGTCGCACCGGCAAAGAAATCGCGCACCAGCTCGATCTGCGCCAGGTGGTGCGCGTACGAGCCGGCCGAGGCCGGGCGGTGCTCCATGCGCACGCCCAGCGTCTGGCGGAACAGCAGCGAGCCGATGATCAGGTCGGCCTTCTTGCCGGCCGCGTCGATCAGGTGGGTACGCAATTGGCGCGCGACCAGGTCGAACACCAGCGCCAGCGCCGCGCCGGTGGCCAGCGCCCACAGCGTGACGAAGGCCTGGTGCGGGATCACCTTGTCGTAGACCACCGAGGTGACGATGCCGGTCACCATCATCAGCACGTTGCTGAGCAGCGCCGCCAGCAGCGCCGAGCGGTAGTACGGCAGAAAGCGGCGCATCGTGCCCCACAGCCAGTGGCTGTTCGGGTCGCGCAGCGCCTCGTTGTGCTCGGCGTTCGGCGCCTGCACCTTGGGCGACGCGACGAACGCGATGCCGGTGTATTCGCCCGCCAGCTCGGCCTCGCTCGCCTTGCAGGTGTGCGATTCGGGGCCCGGCATCACCACGTCGTACGAGTCGGCCGAGAGGCGCTTGACGACGATGCAGGCGTCGCCGTTGCGCAGCAGCAGCACGGCCGGCAGCAGCAGCGCGTGGATCTCGGAAATCTTGCGCTGCACCAGCCCGGCATTGAAGCCGGCCTCGCGCATCGCGCGCACCGCCTGGTCAGGCCCGAGCGCGCCGGCCAGCGGCATGCCGGCCAGCAGCGACGCCGCCGAGCGCTCGCGGCCGTGGTGGCGCGTCAGCCAGACGATGGACTGCAGCAAGGCATCGTCCGGCGGCGCAGCGGCAGCGCCGCTGGCTCCGGGTTCGATGAAAGGCTCTTGCCGGTCCATGGGTCAGGAATGCTCGGGTTCAGCCGCGGTGCTGCAACGCGAGCCGCTCGAACTCGGTCTCGATATCGCGCACGAGGCCCGGCACGTCGAACAGCTTCGACTGTCGGCCGTGCTCGGCCAGGTAGCGCTTGTACGACGCGATGCGCGCCGGGTTGTGGCCCAGCTGCACGCCCAGGCGCTCGTAGTCGTCGATCGAGTTCGTGATCAGGTCGGGCAGGCCGACGGCGGACAGCAAGCTGCCGGCCATGCGCGCGATGTAGGTGCGGCCGGCGCAGGTGAGGATCGGCAGGCCCATCCACAGCGCGTCGCTCGCGGTCGTGCCGGCGTTGTACGGGAAGGTGTCGAGGAACAGGTCGGCCAGCGGGAAGCGCGCCAGGTAGTCGGCCGGCATCACCCGCGGCGCGAAGATCAGCCGCTCGCGCGCGATGCCGAACGCATCGGCCTGGCGCAGCATGTTCTCTTGCGACCATTCGTTGTCGGCCAGCAGCCACAGCACGCTGCGCGGCACCTGCTGCAGCATGCGCATCCAGCTGGCGAACACCGGCTCGGTGAACTTGTGGTTGTTGTTGAACGAGCAGAACACGAACGCGTCTTCCGGCAGCCCGTACTGCGCGCGCGTCGGCACCGCGCCGCTCTCGCGCTGGCGGTCGCTGACCTGGTAGCAGTGCGGCACGTACAGCGGCTTCTCGGTCATGTAGGGCAGCAGCTCGGGCGGCATCACGAAGCGGTCGGCCAGGATCCAGTCGACGCCCGGCAGGCCGGAGGTGGCCGGCAGGCCGAGGTAGCTGACCTGCACCGGCGCCGGGCGGTGGCCGAGGATGGCCGGCCGCGCGCCGTTGGTGATGCCCTGCAGGTCGACCAGCACGTCGATGCCGTGCTGCGCGATCAGCTGGGCGGCGGTCGCGTCGTCGACGCCGCCGAGCGGCACGAAGACGTCCATGGATTTGCGCAGGCGGGCGCGCAGCGGCGTGCCGTCTTCGCGCGACCAGCAGAAGCCGTGCACCTCGAAGCGGCTGCGGTCGTGCAGCTCCAGCAGTTCGGCCGTCAGCAGCCCGACCGCGTGCATGCACAGGTCGCCCGACAGGTAGCCGACCCTGATGCGGCCGGTGCGCGGCGGGCGGCCGGCATGCACCGGCACGGCCGGCGGCTTCGGCACGCGGGTGTGCACGAAGCGCTGGGCGGCCATCAGCTGCACGGCAGGGTCGTCGCTCAGGCCGAGCGTGGCCAGCGGCGAGGTGCCTACCATCAGCTGGTTCGGCGTGACCTCGCCCACCGCCTGGTAGACCGGCCATTCGCACTGCTTCTGGCGGATGTGCACGTAGTGCTGCAGCACGTCGGACTGGTCGGCCTTCAGTTCGAGGCTCTTCACCAGGCTGGCTTCGGATTCGGCGAAGCGGCGCTGCATTTCCAGCAGCCGCGCCAGGTTGTTCAGCGCATGCAGCCGGATCTCTTTCAGGCCCTGTGGGTTCGATTCGGTGATGTCGACGACGGCGCGCCATTCGGCCAACGCCTCTTCGGGGCGGCCGAGGTGCTCCAGCTGGTGGCCCAGGTTCAGGCGCGCCTGCGGGAAATCGGCATGGAAGGCCAGCGCCCGGCGGTAGGCCTGCTCGGCCTCGGCATGGCGGTTCAGCAGCCCGAGCACGGTGCCCCAGTTGAAGCAGGCGACGTGGCGCCACGGCGATTCGGTGTGGGCGATCCAGTTTTCGTAGAGCTGCGCCGAGGCCTCGGCCAGGCCGCGCTGGGCGAGCTGCTGGGCGCGGTCGAGCAGCTCGTTGAGCTGCATCCCGCCGGAACGGGCATGCGCGATTTCGCGCTCCACCTCGGCGGGGGTCGCGGCGGCGGTGGGCGAGGCGGGGCGGTTGTCCATGCGTGGGGCGTGCGTTGGGGCCGGAGGATATCGGTTCGCCCCATTGTGGGCAGGGCCGGCCCCGGCCGGTCAGGGCAATAAGCGCAGGAATACCGCTCACTTCGCGCCGTGCCCCCGCTGGCCGGTCGGCGCCGGGCTCTCCCTAGGGAGCGAGGGCATGGGGTTTTCGTGAGCCGTGTCACGGTTCTTGCAGCGCCCGGGGGCACAATCGTTCGACCCGACCCTTGCGATGACCCCTTACGGAGAGCTGCCCATGGCCCAAGACGACAAGTCCACCAAGAAGTCCCCCCGGAAGTCCGCCCCCGACCACGCCTTCTCGAACACGCTGAAGACGCTGAAGACCGGTTCGGGCAAGGCCGGGCAGTATTTCTCGCTGCCGGAACTGGCCAAGACCCACCCCAACGTCAACCAGCTGCCGATCTCGATCCGCATCGTGCTCGAGTCGGTGCTGCGCAACTGCGACGGCAAGAAGGTCACGGCGGAGCACGTCGCCCAGCTCGCCGACTGGCAGCCGACGGCCGAGCGCGTCGACGAGATCCCGTTCGTCGTCGCCCGCGTCGTGCTGCAGGATTTCACCGGCGTGCCGCTGCTGGCCGACCTGGCCGCGATGCGCAGCGTCGCCGCGGCGATGGGCAAGAACCCGAAGACCATCGAGCCGCTGGTGCCGGTCGACCTGGTCGTCGACCATTCGGTGATGGTCGACTACTACGGCACGAAGAACGCGCTCGACCTGAACATGAAGCTCGAGTTCCAGCGCAACAACGAGCGCTACGAGTTCATGAAATGGGGCATGCAGGCCTTCGACACCTTCGGCGTCGTGCCGCCCGGCTTCGGCATCGTGCACCAGGTGAACCTCGAATACCTGGCGCGCGGCGTGCACCAGAAGGACGGCATCTACTACCCCGATTCGCTGGTCGGCACCGACAGCCACACGACGATGATCAACGGCATCGGCGTGGTCGGCTGGGGTGTCGGCGGCATCGAGGCCGAGGCCGGCATGCTCGGCCAGCCGGTCTACTTCCTGACGCCCGACGTGGTCGGCCTGGAACTCACCGGCCAGCTGCGCGAAGGCGTGACGGCCACCGACCTGGTGCTCACCGTCACCGAGCTGCTGCGCCGCGAGAAGGTGGTCGGCAAGTTCGTCGAGTTCTTCGGCGAAGGCACCAGCACGCTGTCGCTGCCCGACCGCGCGACCATCGCCAACATGGCACCCGAGTACGGCGCGACGATGGGCTTCTTCCCGGTCGACGGCAAGACCATCGAGTACTTCAAGGGCACCGGCCGCACCAAGGCCGAGATCGATGCGTTCGAGAGCTACTTCAAGGCGCAGGGCATGTTCGGCGTGCCGAAGTCGGGCGACATCCACTTCTCGAAGGAGGTCTCGCTCGACCTGTCGACGGTGACGCCGTCGCTGGCCGGCCCGAAGCGCCCGCAGGACCGCATCGAGCTCGGCAAGATGAAGAGCGAGTTCACCGAGCTGTTCAGCAAGCCGACCTCGGCCAACGGCTTCAACCAGCCGGCCGAGAAGCTGCACCAGGTGTTCACGACCAAAGACGGCCTGGAAGTGCGCAACGGCGACGTGCTGATCGCCGCGATCACCTCGTGCACCAACACCTCGAACCCGGCCGTGCTGCTGGCCGCCGGGCTGCTGGCCAAGAAGGCGGTGGAAGCCGGCCTGACGGTGGCCAAGCACATCAAGACCTCGCTCGCGCCCGGCTCGCGCATCGTCACCGAATACCTTGAGAAGACCGGCCTCACGCCCTACCTCGACAAGCTCGGCTTCAACCTGGCCGGCTACGGCTGCACCACCTGCATCGGCAATGCCGGCGACCTGACGCCCGAGCTGAACGAGCTGATCACGAAGAACGACCTGGTGTGCGCCGCGGTGCTGTCGGGCAATCGCAACTTCGAGGCGCGCATCCATCCGAACCTGAAGGCGAATTTCCTGGCGTCGCCGCCGCTGGTGGTGGCCTACGCGATCGCCGGCAACGCGACGCGCGACCTGATGACCGAGCCGGTGGGCAAGGGCAAGGGCGGGCGCGACATCTACCTGGGCGACATCTGGCCGAGCGCCGACGAGATCGCCAAGCTGATGAAGTTCGCGATGAACGCCGATGCCTACCGCGACAACTACGAGAAGATCGACCGCAAGCCCGGCAAGCTGTGGGAGAAGATCAAGGGCGTGAAGGGCGAGACCTACACCTGGCCGCACAGCACCTACATCGCGAAGCCGCCGTTCTTCGACGATTTCCACATGACGCCGGCGCTGGCCGATGCGGGCGTCAAGGGCGCGCGCGCGATGGCGCTGTTCGGCGACTCGATCACCACCGACCACATCTCGCCGGCCGGCTCGATCAAGGAGGCCTCGCCGGCCGGCAAGTGGCTGAAGGAGAACGGCGTGCTGAAGGCCGACTTCAACAGCTACGGCTCGCGCCGCGGCAACCACGACGTGATGGTGCGCGGCACCTTCGCCAACGTGCGGATCAAGAACCTGATGATCCCGGCCGAGGCCGACGGCAGCCGCGAGGAAGGCGGCGTGACGCGCTTCCAGCCGGGCAACGAGAAGATGTTCATCTACGACGCGGCGATGAAGTACATGGCGCAGAACACGCCGACCATGGTGTTCGCCGGCGAGGAGTACGGCACCGGTTCGTCGCGCGACTGGGCGGCCAAGGGCACGCAGTTGCTGGGCATCAAGGCGGTGGTGGCGCGCAGCTACGAGCGCATCCACCGGTCCAACCTGGTGGGCATGGGCGTGCTGCCGCTGCAGTTCCGCGGCACCGACTCATGGCAGTCGCTGGGCATCACCGGCGACGAGACCTTCGACGTGCTGCTGGGCGCCGACCTGAAGCCGCAGCAAGAGGCCACGCTGGTGATCAAGCGGGTGGACGGCACCACGCACGACGTGAAGCTGACGCTGCGGATCGATACGCCGATCGAGGTGGATTACTACAAGCACGGAGGGATTCTTCCATTCGTGCTGAGGCAACTGCTGGCGGCTTGATCGCTTGAGCTTGGCGAAGGCGCGCGGGGGGAGGCCGTGGCGCGCCGGTCGGGTCGGTCTTCGCCCCTCTCGGGGCGAAGACTTCCCTCCGCTGACTGGTTTCATGGCCCGTCGCCGAAACTCCCGCCACTCACTTCGTTCGTTGTGGTCAAACAGTCGGCGACAGTCAGTTCACGATCGCGCTGCGCGCGGGGCCATCAAACCAGCCAGCTCCGGCGACCCGCCCTGATTGGCGCTCCACAGCCTCCCCCCACGCGCCTTCGGGCACCGCACTGCTACTTTGGGGGGTGACAAGCCGAAAGTGAGGGTTGATCCCCGGCAACGAGCCTCGTAGCCCGGATGCCAATCCGGGTTCAACCGGCCTTGAGCGCTTGCGCGAATACTTGCTCTGAGAACCCGACAGTCACGTGACCGTCTGGCCAGCGCACCACCGGTCGCTTGATCGTGCTGGGCTGCGCCTGCATCACCGCACGCGCCGAGGCCGCATCGGTCACGCCGGCCTTGGTCGCGTCATCGAGCCCGCGCCACGTGTTGCCCTTGCGATTGAGCAGCGTCTCCCAGTCGACCTGCTGCAGCCAGCCGTCGATCAGCGCATCCGGCACGCCCTCTTTCTTGAAGTCGCGGAACTGCACCTCGGCGCCCTGCCCGGCCAGCCACTGGCGGGCCTTCTTGACGGTGTCGCAGTTCGGGATGCCATGAAGAGAAATCGCGGGAGTCAGGCTCATGTCCGGCTGTCGCTGTCGTGGTCGTTGTAGTCGCACATCGGGTCGATGCCGTACCCGGTCTCGACCACCTTGCCATCATCGCCGACGCTGACCTGGAACCACTGGCAGAACGGCGTCCAGTAGCGGTACGACCACACCGTCAGGTGCTGCCGGCCGATGTGCTGCTGCTGCGCTGGATGGCCGAACTCGAACAGGATCTGCTCGCCCGGCGTGCCGACCATCACCGCATTGAAGCGCGCCTCGGTCAGCACCTGCTGCCAGCCTCTCAAGCGGCCCTGCGCATCGAGGTCGAGCATGTAGGTGTGCTTGCCGAACGGACCGCGCGCGTACTCGAGCCGCTTGCCGCCGCCGGGCAACGGGTACTCGCCGGTCGGCGGACCCATGCGCTCGGTGATCGCGCTCACTGTCGCCCCCGGGGTCAGGCCGCCAGGGTCGTAGCCGGCGCAGCCGGCGAGCACCACTGCCAGCAGCCATGCGAAACGAATCCTCACATCGAACCCCAGCTTCAGAACCAGCCAGCCTTTTGCGCGCCCGCCAACAACGCGGTCGCCAGTTCGGCCATCTGCTTGTTGACTTCCTTCGACGGCGCGGTGGTCGCGCGGCCCGTCCACAGCAGCTTGCCGCTGCGCACGTCGGTGATGCTGGTCTCGGCCGCATACCCGACCGTTGCATTGCCCCCGCCGCCCACTGGCGTCGACATGCCGACACCGAGCCCGACGCCGGAGCCGAAGGTGCCGAGCCCGAAGCCGAGGCTCACGCCGCTGTCGGGGCGCGACAACGAGGTCATCGCCCGCGTGCGCAGCACCGCGGTGGCGCCGCGCTCGCGGGCGATGGCGACGTACTCGCCGGTGGGCTTGGAAGCACTGGCGGCAGTGCCGGCGATGTTGCGGTCGGCGTCGTCGAAGGCCACCGCCGTCGCGCCGCGCGCGGTGACCTCGGAGCGCATCTGGTCCTGGCAGATCTGGCGCAGCGGCGCCTCGTCGGCATCGCACACCACCAGCACCTTGGCGCCTTGCAGCGACGTGGGTGCCGCGGCCGGATCGCTCCATTGAGAATCGAGGCGGGTGGTCGATGCGCACCCCGCTGCGGCCAGCAGCACCAGCGAGCCGCACAGCCCGGCCATCCGCGTGATCTTCACCATCATGTCGCTCCTGCATAGAAGAGGCGGCCAGTGCATGCACTGACCGCCAAGGGACCGCCGAATTCGGAGGAGCATTACCAGCGGCCCAACCCCGAAGTCATGCTACGGCGGGGGCTTGGGGCACGGTGTAGGACGAAATCCCGATCTGTCCTAGGCGCCGCGGCAAGCATCGCCGACGCCGGAGATTGTGCGTCAGAGCCCCAGGCGCGGACGGCGTGGGGCCGTGGCGACCGGCGTGCGCGCAGGCAAGTCGGCGTCGGCCTCGATCTCGCGCACGACCGCCGGTGTCTCGATCGCGACAGGCTCGCCGCGCAAGAACCATTCGGGCGCCCGCGCCAGCAACCAGGCCAGTGCGAGGAAGAGCCCGAAGCCGATCACCGCGAACGCCACCATCATCACCGCGTGCTCCCACGGGTCGGTAAAGAAGCCGAACGTGATCGCCGACGTTGCGGCGACCCCCGCGGCCCGCCAGCGGCCGGTGGCGCCGAGCATCCCGCCCAGTGCCACGCCATAGCTGCAGAGGAAGATCAGCGCCAGCAGCAGCTGGGGCAGTCCCATGTGGCGAAGGCTTTGGTGCAGGTCCGACATGGTTTTCAGCGTATTCGCGCGCTGTCGGTTTGCGTGTAGGAAGAAAGCTCGATATTTCAGAGCTGTAACTGACGTAGCTGCCGAGCAACAGGCGCTTTGCGCAACATCGCACGGCCGCGGTCGGTCAGCGTCAGAACGCCGTCGGCTTCACTGAGCAGGCCCTGCACGCAATAGGCCTGCACGAGGTCCTCGCTGAGGGCATTGCCGTGCTTCTCGTACAGGAACTGCATCGCCTGGTCGAAGGCAGGAAGGTAGCTGGTGTCCATTCAGGGGCCCCATCGTTGGCGGATGGCCCACTTTACGGACGCACACTTTGTTGCGACATCGCGCATTCGAGGGGGTTGATTCCCCTCAGGGCGAGGCTGTTGCCGGCGCGCTACGGCGGCGCGACGGCGCCGTACCAGCGCTGCAGCGCGAGCTGCCCGTGGCGCTCGCGCGAGTCGGGCGACGGCAGCCAGCGCTTCCAGCTCGCCGCAGCGCGCGCGAGGAAATCGAGCAGCGCCATGTGCTGGCGCAGCACGCGCTGCTGACGGTGCGCGATCAGCGGGTTGAAGATGCCGTGGCGCGAGAACAGCTGGCGCGGATTCTTCTTGACCCACAGCCACGAGCCCATCTCCAGCGTCAGCGGCAGCAGCAGGCGCTGCGGCAAGGCCGACGCGCGCTGGTAGAGGTGGTCCCACAGGTCGCCGTGCGCGAGGTACTGGCGGCTCTGCGGCTCGAACACATAGCGGTTGTTCGGATGCGACTGCTGGAAGATGCCGTGCAGCGCGTCCATCTCGGGCAGGTGAGCCATCGGCGCGCGCGTGTGGGCATACGGAAACCACAGCCGGTCGCGCAGCCCGAAGCCCGAGTGGCAATCGACCGCGAGGCTGAACGGCCGCGCGAGCAGTTCTTCTTCGACCACCTGGCACAGCGCGGCGCTCTCGGGCTGCATCGGCGCGCCGGCCGGGCCGCGGTACCACGGCAGTGATGCACTGAGGCGCTGGCCGCCGAGCAGGAAGGGCACGCGGTCCTGCGCATCGACCGGTGCGTTGCGCATCAGGTCGACGCCTTGCGGATTGGCCCGCGTACCGCGCGCAATGCCGCCGGGGTTGACGACCGGCATGAAGACCATGCGCACGCCGTCGAGCTGGCGGTGCAGCGACTCGTCCCAGCGCAGCCGCATCACCAGGCTGCGCAGGTGCGCCATCACGACCGCCGAGCCGATGCGCTCCAGCCCGTGCACGCCGCCGAAGAAGCCGACCGCGGGGATGTCGGGCGCCGGGTTGCCGAGCGCCACCGAGATCACCGGCAGGCACGGGGCGCCGTCGCCCGCGCCCGCGTCGACCTCGCACAGCACCCGCGCGCTCAGGTGCGAGCCGCCCTCGTCGATCAGGCGCTGCAGTTCGATCAGTTCGGTCGGTGTTTGCAAGGAATGCCGGGCTCGCGGTGCCGGCGGAGGATAACGCGGGCGGCGTGCGCGGTCTGCCATCAAACCGTCATGCAGGCTTGCTACGGTGCCGCATCGTCAACTCAGGAGACGCCGATGAACGGCATCATCCGCAGGTTCCCGGTGCGGCCGGGACTCGCATGGCAGATCGGCGTCGCGGTCGCGAGCAGCCTGCTGTGGGGCGCGATCGAACTGGCCGCGCTGTGCAGGGCACGCTGGACGCGCAGGTGATCCGGGAGGATGCCGCTGCCGACCGGCTGGAAGCGCCTGGCGGGCAAAAGAAAAACCCCGGAGAGCATCGACGCTCTCCGGGGTTTCTTGTGTTGGTGGGCCCCGACAGATTCGAACTGTCGACCAACGGATTAAGAGTCCGCTGCTCTACCAACTGAGCTAGGAGCCCTCTGACTGAAACTGACCAAAACTGGTGGGCTGTGCAGGACTTGAACCTGCGACCAACGGATTAAAAGTCCGCTGCTCTACCAACTGAGCTAACAACCCAGCAAGCCCATGACTATAGCATGCCTCGCAGGGTCATCCTTGAATCACGCTCGTGCGATGTTTGAACATCTTTCACGAGCACTGCCTCAACTCAGCGGAGCCCTGATTGTAGCCCGATTTCGAGCGCTTCAGACGCCAGCACCAGTCCAAAAGTTGCGGTGACGACCACGGTCGAGCCGTAGCCGTGGCAGTTCAGGCTGCCGTCGGTCGCGGTGGTGTCGACACCACAGGCATCGCCATCGGCGGCCGGCATCACCACCGCCTCGCGCGAGAACACGCAGCGCACGCCGATCGCGCCGCTGCGGGCTGCTCCGTGGTGCTTGCGCAGGCGCTGCCTCAGCGACGCGAGCAAGGGGTCGTGCGTGACGTTCGCGAGGTCGTCGACCTCCACCGCCTGCGGTCGGCGCTTGCCGCCGGCGGCACCCGCCATCACCAGCGGCGTGCGCGTCGCGATCGCCCACTGCGCCAGCGCGAGCTTGGCCTGCACCTGGTCGCAGGCGTCGATCACCGCATCGACCGGGCCCGGCAGCAGCGCGGGCCAGTTCTCGGCGGTGACGAAATCGTCGACCAGCCGCACCTCGCAGCCGGGGTGGATGTCGGCGATGCGCTCGCGCAAGGCCTCGCCCTTCGCCTGGCCGAGCGTCGCGCCGGTCGCCTGCACCTGGCGGTTGATGTTCGACTCGGACACGTGGTCCATGTCGATCAGCACCAGCGACGCAACACCGCTGCGCGCGAGCGCCTCGGCCGTCCAGGAGCCGACGCCCCCGAGCCCCACCACCGCGACGCGCAACGCGCGCAGCCGCTGGTAGCCGGCGTCGCCGTACAGGCGGCGCAGGCCGCCGAAGCGGCGCTCCAGGTCGGGCTCCAGCGGATCGAGCGCGAGCAGATCGAGCACAGGCAAGTCGTTGACGGCGTTCACGGCAGACTCACTGTCACTTCATCGACGCCAACCGCTCCTTGGCAGCCTCGGCCGCCTCGGATTTCGGATACGTCTTCAGCAGGTCATCGAGCGTGCGCTTCGCGCCTTTCGCGTCCTTCAGCTCGAGCTGGCAGTTCGCGATCGACAGCAGCGCCTCGGGCGCGCGCGGGCTCTGCGGCGCGACCTTCAGCAACTCGCGGAACGACGCGGTGGCCTCGCGGTACTCGCGCTTGCCGTACTGCGCATTGCCGAGCCAGAACAGCGCCACGTCGTTGTAGCCGCTGGCCGGGTAGCGCTGGCGGAACGCGACGAAGGCCGATGCCGCGCCGGGGAAATCGCCCTTGCGCATCACGGCCATCGCATCGTCGAACTGCTTCTTCTCTTCAGGATCGACGAGGAACTCCTTGTCGTCCATCGTGACCTTCTGCGGTTCGAGCTTGCGGATGCGGTCGTCCACGCCCTGCGCGATGTCCTTCTGCCGGCGCTGCAGCTCGGACACGTCGCGCGTGAGCTGCTCGTTCTGGCCGACCAGCTTGGCCGCATCGCTGCGCATCAGCTCGATCTGCGTGTTCAGGTCGAGCAGGCTGCGCTTCAGCTTGCCGATTTCTTCGAGCAGCTGCGCGTTCATCTCGGCCTGGCGCTGCGCCTGCTGCTTGTTGCTTTCTTCGAGCTTGCCGCGCAGGTCGAGGATGGCCCGGCGCGCCTCGTCGTCGTCGAACAGCCCGGCGTGCGCGGCCGGCGCCGCCACCAGGGCGACAACCGCCAGCAGCGGCGCCCACCAGGCGCCGCCGAACCGTCCGCGAAGAATCGATTGCATGCCCGGCCTCACGATCACTTGGTGGCGAATTCAGCGCGGCGGTTCTTGGCCCACGCCGCTTCGTCGCTGCCCTGCACCGCCGGACGCTCCTTGCCGAAGCTGACGGCCTCGACCTGCGTCTGCGACACGCCCAGCAGCTCGAGCGACTTGACGACCGCTTCGGCGCGCTTCTGGCCGAGCGCCAGGTTGTACTCGCGGCCGCCGCGTTCGTCGGTGTGGCCTTCGACGGCGATCTTCTTCGACTTGTTGGCCGACAGGTTCTTCGCCTGCGCCTCGACCGTCGGGCGGAACTCGTCCTTCACGACGTAGCTGTCGTAGTCGAAGTAGATGACGCTGCTGGCCGGTGCCGGCGCGTTCTTCGTCAGGTCGACGCTCGCGACCTGCGATTGCGAGGTGCCGGCGTTGTTGGCGCCGCTGTTCGACGAGCTGGTGCCGGTCGAGCGGTTCTCGACCGGGGCCTGCTTGTCGTCGAGCTTGACGCCGGAAGCACAGCCCGCCAGGACGGCGGAAGTCAGAGCAGCGAGAAGGGTGAAACGTGTTGCTTTCATGGTGTTGAAACTCCTGGTCGTGTTGTTGTCGAGAAAGAATGCGTCGGCCGTTTTTCTAGCGGCCGTACGGGCCCCACATGGGCTCGCGGACATCGGCGGCTGTCGACACCAGCTTCGCCTTGATCTTGCCGTCCAGCGTGGTGGTCATCAGCACGTCGCGCCCTTGCGCGCGCGAGGCGTAGATGATCAGCCGGCCGTTCGGCGCAAAACTCGGGCTTTCGTCGTCGCTGGTGTCGCTGAGGGCCAGCGGCGTCGCGCCCGGGTTGGTCAGGTCCATCAGGTACAGCCGGAAGGCGTTGCCCTGGCGGGAAATGTAGGCGAGGTTGCGGCCGTCCGGGCTGAGCGACGGGCTGATGTTGTAGTTGCCCGAGAACGTGACGCGCTCGACCGCGCCGCCGCCGAGCGCCGTGCGGTACACCTGCGGGCCGCCCCCGCGGTCGCTGACGAAGTACAGCGTGCGGCCGTCGGGCGTGAACACCGGTTCGGTGTCGATCGCCTGGCTGGTGGTGATGCGCTTCGGCTCGCCGCCGTTGCGGCCCATCAGGTAGAGCTGCGAGATGCCGTCGCGGCTCAGCGTGAGGGCCAGCGACTGCGAGTCGGGCGACCAGGCCGGCGCGCTGTTCGAGCCGCGGAAGTTCGCGATCATGCGGCGCTCGCCGGTGGCGACGCTCTGCACGTAGACGATGGCCTTCTGCTTCTCGAACGACACATACGCCAGTTCCTGGCCGTTCGGCGCCCACGCCGGCGAGATGATCGGCTCGGGGCTGTTCAGCGCGACCTGGCCGCCTTCGCCGTCGGCGTCGGCGATGCGCAATGCATAGCGGCTGCCGGTGCGGGTGACATAGGCGATGCGGGTCGAGAACACGCCCTTGTCGCCGGTCAGCTTCTCGTAGACGTAGTCGGCGATGCGGTGCGCGGCCAGCCGCAGGTCGGCCGGCTGCACCGCATTGCTCTGGCCGCCGAGCTCCTGGCCCTTGACGATGTCCCAGAGCTTGAAGCGCACGTCGAAGCGGCCGTCGGAGAGGCGGGTCACCGAGCCGGCCACCAGCGCGTCGGCGCTGCGGCCACGCCATTCGGCCATCACCGGCTGCGCGGTCTCGTCGATCGCCACGCTGTTGTCGATGCCGCGGAACACGCCGGCGCGCTCCAGGTCGGCCCGGATGATGGCCGACAGCGCCTGCGTGGTCTTGTCTTCATCGCGGAACTTGGCGATCGCGATCGGCACCTGCGTGGCGCCGACCCCGGCGATCTCCACGCGGAATTGCGCAAAAGCCGGGACGGTGGCCGGCCCGCACAAGGCGAGGCCGGAGGCAGCGGAAAATTGACGTCGGTTCAGCATCCAGTGTCCTGATCTCAAATTGTGGTCTTGGTTCCAGCAGCGTCCACGAACGCCATTTTCAGGTATCGGTAATAGGTGCCTTCGGCGTTGTAGACCGCCAGCACGAAACCCAGCCGCCCGTCCAGGAAGCCCCGCCGCAGCAGGTAGGCCCTGAAGAACGCCCACGCTCCATGGGCAAGCGCCGTACCCAGCCCGCCGCCGCGGCCGGCACGCACCTTGTCGACGGCGCGGCCGCTGCTGTAGCGGTTCATCTTGTCCAGCGCGTCGTGCAGCGTCGGCATGGTCTCGTGCAGCAGGTCGCCGGGAAGGCGCCCGACCGGGCCTTGCACGTCGAGCCGCTCGTGCACCAGGTCGTCGGTGAAGCGGGCACGCCCGCGCAGGAACAGGCGCGTGACCCGGTCAGGGTACCAGTCGCCATGCCGCATCCACTGTCCGCAGAAACGCGACAGGCGTGACAACTGGTAGCCTGACGGACCTTCCGCGCCGTCCGCGCCCGGCGCCACCGCCGCCCGGATCGCCGCCGCGAGCGCCTCGCTGACCCGTTCGTCGGCGTCCAGGCTCAGCACCCAGTGCCCTTGTGCGAGCTCGAGCGCCCGGTTCTTCTGCCGGCCGAAGCCGGGCCAGTCGTCGGTGCGGGTCACGCGGGCGCCGAGCGCGGCGGCCTGCTCGCGGGTGTCGTCGGTGCTGCCGGAGTCGACGACGATCCATTCGTCGGCGAACGCGACGCTCTTCAGGCAATCCGCGATCTGGTGGCCTTCGTTGTGCGTGATGACGATGACCGACAGGTTCGGAGCGGGCATGGAGGGCGGTTGGTGCGTGCAGCGCGAGGTGCCGGGATTGTAGGCAGTGCCGGCGAACGATAATGCGCCCGGAATGAGCACCCCCACCCTGCCCCTGAAAGAGCGCCTGAAGCGCCTGGCCCCTTATTTCGCCGACAGCGGCAAGGGCTTCGTCCTGATGATCGTCGGCTCGATCGTCGGCGCGCTGACCGAACCGGTGATCCCGGCGCTGATGAAGCCGCTGCTCGACAAGGGCTTCACCGCCGACGGCATTCCGCTGTGGACGGTGCCGGTGGCGATCATCGGGCTGTTCCTGATCCGCGGCGTCGCCGGGCTGATCGCGCAGTACGGCCTGGCCTGGTCGGCCAACCGCGGCACGCAGGCGCTGCGCACCGCGATGTTCCAGCGCCTGATGACGGTGCAGCCGACGCTGTTCAGCCACAGCACCGCCAGCAGCCTGACCAACACCCTCACCTACGAGGTGCAGAGCGGCGCCGGCCTGCTGGTCGGCTCGGTGATGACGCTGGTGCGCGATTCGGCCACGCTGATCGCGCTGCTGGCCTACCTGCTGTGGGTGAACTGGCAGCTGACGCTGTTCGTCGGCGTGCTGGTGCCGGCGGTCGCCTTCGTGATGCGCAAGCTCAGCAAGCGCCTGCACCGCCTGACGGTCGAGGGCCAGCGCGCCACCGACCAGCTCGCCTACGTGGTCGAGGAGAACGTGCTGGCCTGGCGCATCGTGCGCCTGCACGGCGCCGAGGCCGGCCAGGCCGGACGCTTCCGCGCGCTCAGCGACACGCTGCGCCGGCTGTCGATCAAGTCGACGATGGCCGCCGCGACGATGACGCCGGTGACCCAGATGATCGCCGCCTGCGGCCTGTCGGCGGTGATCGTCGCGGCGCTGTGGCAGAGCACCCATGCCGGCAGCACCGCCGGCAGCTTCGCGGCCTTCATCACCAGCATGCTGATGCTGCTGGCGCCGATCAAGCACCTGTCGGAGGTGGCCGGGCCGATCACCCGCGGGCTGGCGGCGCTGGAACGCGGCGTCGCGCTGATCACCGATGCACCGGTCGAGGAAGGCGGCAGCCACGACCCCGGGCGCGCCCAGGGCCGCATCGAGATGCGCCACGTCGGCCTGCGCTACAAGACCGACCACGCGCCGGCACTGGCCGACGTGAACCTGCGGCTGAACATCGGCGAGACGGTCGCGCTGGTCGGACCGTCGGGCGCCGGCAAGACGACGCTGGTCAACCTGCTGCCGCGCTTCCTGGAACCGACCGAGGGCGAGCTGCTGCTCGACGACCGGCCGGTCCGCGAATGGAACGTCGCCGCGCTGCGCCGGCAGTTCGCGCTGGTGAGCCAGGACGTGGTGCTGTTCAACGACACCGTGGCGGCCAACGTGGCGCTGGGCGACACCGGGCCGGACGACGCTCGCACCATCGATGTCGCCCGCGTGCGCGAGGCGCTGCGCGCGGCCAACCTGCTGAAGTTCGTCGAGGAGATGCCGCAGGGGCTGGACTCGCTGATCGGCCACAACGGCAACCAGCTGTCGGGCGGCCAGCGGCAACGGCTCGCGATCGCACGCGCGATCTACAAGGACGCGCCGATCCTGATCCTCGACGAAGCGACGTCGGCCCTCGATTCCGAATCCGAGCGCCTGGTGCAGGAGGCGCTCGACCGGCTGATGAAGGGCCGCACCAGCCTCGTGATCGCGCACCGGCTGTCGACCATCAAGGCCGCCGACCGCGTGCTGGTGCTCGAGGCCGGCCGCGTCGTCGAACAAGGCACGCATGCCGAGCTGCTGGCCCAGGGCGGGCTGTTCGCGCACCTGCATTCACTCCAGTTCCGCACCCCCCACGCCGCGCCATCGGAGACCCGAGGATGACCCGACTGAGCATCATCACCGCCGTGCACAACCAGCTGGAGATGAACCGCTGGTTCGTCGAGCACCTGCAGCGCTGCACGCGCATGCCGTCGGAGCTGATCATCATCGACAACGCGTCGACCGACGGCTCGGCCGAGTTCTTCGAATCGGTCGGCGCCAAGGTCATCCGCAACGCGCAGAACTTCTCCTACCCGTACACACAGAACCAGGGCATCAAGGCCGCGCAGGGCGACTGGCTGGCCTTCCTGAACAACGACATCGTCGTGCCGCCGGACTGGGACACGCGCCTCGTCGCCAACGCCGAGCTGCACGGGCTGGATGCGCTGACGGTGTGCGGCATCGAGCGCGTCGAGACGCCCGAGGCCACGCACACGCTGCGCCGGCGCTGGAAGCGGGCCTCGCTGCCGGTGCGGTTCTTCGGCGCGAAGCAGCCCTGGCTCGGCATGTCGCACCGCTGGATGTACGGCGACTGGGAGCGCTTCTGCCGCCATCGCGCCGAGCAGTTCGAAGGCCTGGTGATCGAGGGCTACGTCGGCAATTCGGTGCTGATGAACCGGCGCGCGATCGACCGCATCGGGCTGTGGGACGAGCGCATCCAGGCCGCCGATGCCGACCTGTTCCTGCGCGCCAAGAAGCGCGCGGTCGAGGTCGGCGACATCCGCCCGCTGCACATCGCGCTCGACGTGTTCGTGCACCACTACATCCGCGTGACGCTGCGCGCGCGCCCGCCGGCCTTCGCCGACGCCGCGCGCCTGATCCCGATGGAGAAGAAGTGGAGCGCGGCCGAGGTGGCGCGGCTGGCGGCGCACACGCTATGACGGCCGCCGTTCCGGCCTCCATCAGCGGCTTCACGTTCCTGCGCAACGGCGTCAAGCTCGGCTTCCCGTTCGAAGCGTCGGTGCGCTCGCTGCTGCCGCTGGTCGACGAGTTCGTGATCGCGGTCGGCCGCGGCGAGGACGACACCCGCGCGCGGCTGCTGGCGATCGGCGACCCGAAGATCCGGCTGATCGACACCGTCTGGAACGAGCGCATGGAATCGCGCGGCTTCGTCTACGCGCAGCAGAAGATGATCGCGCAGTACGCCTGCACCGGCGACTGGGCCTTTTACCTCGAAGGCGACGAGGTGCTGCACGAGGGCGAACTGGCGGCGATCCGCGCATCGGTCGAGCGCCACCACGCCGACCGCCGCATCGAGGCGCTGGTGTTCGACTACCTGCACTTCTACGGCTCGCCGCACTGGCTGGCGACCAGCCCCGCCTGGTACCGGCGCGAATGCCGGCTGATCCGCAACACGATCCGCAGCTACGCGCCCGACGGCCAGTTCTGGGTCGTGATGGACAAGCACCGCCGCGGCCGCCACCCGAACGCGGCGCTGGCGAACGCCCACATCTACCACTACGGCCACGTGCGCCGCACCGACTACATGCAGGCCAAGCTCGACCAGGTGAGCAAGTACTGGTCGCACGGCGCGCCGACGGTGCACTACGGCAACATCGATCCGCAGTCGCTGGTGCCGTACACCGGCACGCACCCGGCGCTGATGGCCGACTGGCTGCGCGACGAGGCCGAGCAGCACTTCGCGCCCGACCCGGCGCACGTGCTCACCAGCCGCGAGCGCAAGCACCGTTGGTCGATGAAGGTCGAGCGGCTGCTGGGCCTGGATCTCAGCCGCAAGCACTATCGCCTGATCACGTCCCCGTGACCACGCCTGCCCGCCACGTCGGCATCAGCCTCGGCATGATCGATTCGCTGAGCGACGGACTCGGCGAGTTTTCGACGCAGATCTGCGAGCACGTCGCGCGCATCGCACCGACCTGGCGCGAACAGCACGGCGTGCGCTTCCACCTGCACATGCCCGCCCGCTGGCACGGCCGCTTCGGCGACCAGGTCGGCTACCTCGCGACGAGCAAGCTGCAGGGCTACTGGCACTGGCAAGGAAATTGGCAACACCGGCGGCGCTTCGACGTCTGGCACGGGCTGAACCAGCTCGGCCGCATCATCCCGCCGCTCGGCACGCGGCGTTCGCTGCTGACCATCCACGACCTGAACCCGGTCTACCACGACAGCGAGCCGCAGGCCCGCAAGGCGCTCGACAAGCTGCGCCGCCGGCTGCGCCGGTTCGACGAGGTGACGACGCTGACGCACCACGTCGAGGGCGACATCCGCCGGCACCTCGGCTGGACCGGCCCGATCAGCGTGATCCCGAACGGCGCCCGCGACCTGAACACCCATGCCCAGGACGCCGTGCCCGGCATCGTGCCGGGCCGCTACCTGCTGCACCTGAGCCGCATGGCGGCCTCGAAGAACCCGCAGAGCCTGGTCGACATGGCCGCACTGTGGCCGCAGCAGGCGCTGGTGCTGGCCGGGCCGCGCACCGGTGATTCGGACCGGCTGGCGGCGCAGGTGCGCGAGCGCGGCCTCTCGAACGTGACGGTGGTGCAGGAGGTGAGCGATGCGCAGAAGACCTGGCTGTACGCGCACTGCCAGGCCTTCGTGTTCCCGTCGCTGACCGAAGGCTTCGGGCTGCCGCCGCTGGAGGCGATGCACTTCGGCAAGCCGGTGTTCCTGTCGCGACTGACCAGCCTGCCGGAGGTCGGCGGCACGCACGCCGGCTACTTCGACAGCTTCGAGCCGCAGGCAATGCGCCGCACCATCGAGACCGAGACGCCGCGCCTGCTGCGCGAAGGCCTGGCGATCCGTGCACATGCCGCGCAATTCCGCTGGGACCGCGCGGCCGAGGCCTACCTCGCGATCTACCAGCGCCTGCTCGGCACGACCGTCAGCGCGACGCCGCGTTGAGGCAGGCGAGCGCCGCGGCGAGCACCGCGTCGGGGTCGATGTCGTCGACCTGCACCGGGCCGTGCAGGCAGGTCGTGCGGTTGGCCGACGTGACGCGCAAGGCCGGCAGGATCTCGCCCGCGAACAGCGCGACCACCGGCGTGTCGGTGGTGTGGGCCACGTGCAGCAGCCCGCCGTCGGCGCACAGCGCGAGCGCGCAGCGGCCGATCAGCTCCTGCACCTCGCCGAGGCTGTGGCGCCCGACGCGGTCGATCAGCGGCAGGCCGATCTCGGCGGCGACGATCGCGTCGCGCATCGCGAGGCCGTTGTCGGCGCCGACCAGCACCACATGCGGCACCCGGCCGGTCGCCGCCAGGCCCCGCAGCACGTCGGTCCAGCGGGTGTAGGTGCGCCAGTCGCGCACGCCGCCCAGCGCGACGGCGATGGCGCCCGGCGGGATCGCCAGCGCGGCGATCGCGTCATGCTCGGCATGCGACGGCTGCATCGTCGGACGGGCCATCGTCTCGAGCGCAGCGCCCGGCAAGCCCATCAGCTGGGCCAGCCGGTAGAAGCCGAACAGCGTGCGGTTGAACTCCGGGCCGGTGTAGCAGCCCTGCACGTGCACGAACGGCACGCGGCGGAAATGCTGCAGCTTGTCGCGCACCGAGCGCGACGACATGCTGTGCAGCATCACCAGGTCGTAGCCGCCGGCGGGCAGGTCGCGCGCCGACGAGGCGACGTTGGCGAACACCGCATCGCTGCGGTACAGCGGCAGCAGGTGCGCTTCGGTCAGCAGGTCGAGCCGCGCGCCGCGCCGGTGCAGCAGCACCCGCGCCGCCAGGTCCATCAGCGAATCGCCGACCTGCGGCGTGCCCTGGTGGATCCACAGGATGCGCCGGTGCACCGCCGGATCGATGCGCTCGCGCCGCAGGCCCGACTGCCCGTGCAGCGCGAGGTTCAACTCACGCATCGCACGGCGGCGCGCGGCCTGCCAGGGGGAATGGCTCGCGGCGTACTGCGCGGCCGAACTGGGCAAGGGCCAGTCGAACGGTGGCTGCCACGTGGCCTCGCCGTAGCGGCGGATGCGTTCGACGATCACGACAACGCGGCGCGCGGCGAGGCGGTCGGCACCAGCACCGCCGCCGCACCGGTGCCGACCACGCAGCGGAACACGTGGTCGGCCACATCGGTCCAGCGGCGCAGCGCGGCGGCGCGGATCGCCGCCTCGCGGCGCGCGACCAGAGCCGGGTCGGCCAGCGCGGCGAGCAGCCTGGCGGCGATGTCGGCCGGGTCGTGCGGATCGACATAGTCGATCAGGTCGCCGCACACCTCCGGCACCGACGACGCCTTCGACGCGACGCAGTACTTGCCGAACCAGGCCGACTCGCCCACCGGCAGGCCCCAGCCTTCGTAGAGGCTCGGGTAGGCGGTGAACAGACAGTGGCCGTACAGCCAGGCCAGGTCGTGGTCGCTCGGCGATTCGACGATGCGCACCTTGCCTGCGAGCCCCGGCGACTTCATCAGCGACAGGAATTCCTCGATGTGCCAGCCGTGGCGGCCGGCGAACACCAGGTCGGGCGCGCGCTCGCCGAGCCGATCGATCACCTGCTGCCAGGCGCGCAGCAGGCCGACGCCGTTCTTGCGATTCTCGAGCGTGCCGACGCACAGCACGAAAGGCGCCGACGGCAGGCGCGCCTCGGCCGAGGCCGGCATCGGCACCCGCGCATTGCGCTCGAAGCCGTCGAGTTCGTGCGCGAGCGGCACGACGGCGATGTCCCAGTGCGCGGCATCGCTGCCGATGTACTCGCGCAGGTCGCGCGCCGTCCACGCCGAGATGCACAGCGCGCGCGGCCGCAGCGCGACGATCTGGTCCAGCCAGCCGGTGAACTCGCGGATGCGCTCCGGCGCGAAGAGCGCCTGGCAGGTCTGCGGGATCAGGTCGTAGACCATCTGCACCACGTCGCCGCCGCGCGCACGGTGCTCGCGCGCCAGTTGCAGCGTCTCGGCGTTGTCGATGCTCAGGATCACCTGGCGCGAACCGGACGGCAGCGCCTTCACCTCGTGCAGCGCGAGCGGTGCGACCTGCACCGGCCTCGCCAGCCCCATCGCGGCCAGGCGCTGCGGCAACCAGCGTGCGGACACATGCACGTCGAGCTTCTTCCAGGCGCGCAAGGCCTTGTTGCCGTCGAAGCGGCGCAGGTAGTTCTTGATGGTGCGCTCGCGCGGCAGGTAGCGGTGCGGCGCTTCCAGGCCCAGGCGCTGCAGCAGCGTCGAGGCGTCGAATTCGTCGTCCGCGAACAGCGACGACGGATCGAACTCGACCATGCCCCGCGCGGCCGAATGGTGGAAGATGCAGCGCACGACCTCGCCGCCGTGCGTACGGCTCAGGTGCGAGATCAGGTTGAAGTGCACCCGCGGGATGCCGGCCACGCGGTCGTGGCTGCCGGCAAACCGGACGATGTCGGTGATGTCGAAGTAGACGCGCTCGCCCATCCCGTTCCCTTCAGAGCAGCACGATGTCGTACAGCTCCGGCGACCCCGCCGCTTCGGACTGCAGCGAGATCGGCTTGCCGATGAAATCGCTCAGGCCGGCCAGGTGCTGGCTTTCTTCGTCGAGCAGCATCTCGACCACCGAGGGCGCCGCGATCACGCGGAATTCCTTCGGGTTGAACTGCCGCGCCTCGCGCAGGATCTCGCGCAGGATGTCGTAGCAGACGCTGCGCGGGGTCTTCACCTGGCCCTTGCCGCCGCAGGTCGGGCACGGCTCGCACAGCATGTGCGCGAGCGACTCGCGCGTGCGCTTGCGCGTCATCTCGACCAACCCGAGCTGCGTGAAGCCGCTCACCGTGATCTTGGTGCGGTCGCGCGCCAGCTGCTTGCGCAGTTCGCCGAGCACCGTGCCCTGGTGCTCTTCGCGCGCCATGTCGATGAAGTCGATGATGATGATGCCGCCCAGGTTGCGCAGCCGCAGCTGGCGCGCGATCGCCTGCGTGGCCTCGAGGTTGGTCTTGAAGATGGTGTCGTCGAAGTTGCGCGCGCCGACGTACCCGCCGGTGTTCACGTCGATCGTGGTCAGCGCCTCGGTCTGGTCGATGATCAGGTAGCCGCCCGACTTCAGGTCGACGCGCCGCGCCAGCGCCTTCGCGATTTCCTCGTCGATGTTGTACAGGTCGAAGATCGGCCGCTCGCCCTTGTAGTGCTGCAGCTTGCCGACCGAGCCCGGCGTGTACTCGGCGCCGAACGCCACCAGCTGCTCGTGCTGCATCAGCGAATCGATGCGGATGGATTGGGTCGCGTCGTTCACCAGGTCGCGCAGCACGCGCTCGACCAGGCTCAGGTCCTGGTGCAGCAGCGTGCCCGGCGGCGACTTGAAGCTGCGCTCGCGGATCGCGGTCCAGGTCTTGCGCAGGTAGGCGATGTCGTCGCCCAGCTCGGTGTCGGTCGCGTCCTCGGCGTTGGTGCGCAGGATGAAGCCCCCGCCCGCATAGGCCGTGGCCGGCGGCTGGCCGGCCTCGGTCTTGCCGGTCAGCTCGTTCATGCGGGTGCGCAGCTGGTCGCGCAGCTCGTGCGAGCCGATCTTCTGCGAGATGCCGATGTGGTCGTCCTGCGGCAGGAACACCAGCATGCGCCCGGCGATGCTGATCTGCGTGGACAGCCGCGCGCCCTTGGTGCCGATCGGGTCCTTGATGACCTGCACCGTCAGCGTCTGGCCTTCGAACACCAGCCGCTCGATCGGCGGCGGCGGCGCGGCGCCGGGCGCGTGGTCGTTGCGCGGGCTGCTGCCGATCACGTGCACGTCGGCCACGTGCAGGAACGCCGCGCGCTCGAGCCCGATGTCGATGAAGGCCGACTGCATGCCCGGCAGCACGCGGGCCACGCGGCCGGCGTAGATGTTGCCGACGAGGCCGCGCTCGAGCGTGCGTTCGAGGTGGAGTTCCTGCACCGCGCCGTTCTCGACGATCGCGACACGGGTCTCTTGGGGTGCCCAGTTGATGAGGATGTCTTGCATGGGCGCTCTTGTTGTGGCGGCGCCGTCAGAACCTGACGCGCGCTTGTCTCAGCAGTTGGGCCGTTTCGTACAGGGGCAAACCCATGATACCGGAGTGACTGCCGGCGATGCGCCGTATCCAGCCGGCCATCGCGCTCTGGATCGCGTACGAGCCGGCCTTGCCGAACGGCTCGCCGCTCGCGATGTAGGCCTCGATCCACGCGGTTGGCAGCGGCGCCACCTCGACGCGCGAGACGTTGACCAGCAGTTCGCGCCGCCGGCCATGCGCCAGCGCCACCGCGGTCAGCACGCGATGCGTGCGGCCCGACAGCAACCCGAGCACGCGGCGCGCATCGTCGGCATCGGCCGGCTTGCCGAGGATGCGGCGCCCGACCGCGACGGTGGTGTCCGAGCACAGGATCGGCGCGGCCGGCAGCCCGCGTGCCGCATGGCGCTTGCGCGCGGCGGCCAGCTTGGCGAGGGTCACGCGCTCGACGTAGTCGGCCGGCAGTTCGCCGGGCCGCTCGGCCTCGAGCGCCTCGGCGTCTTCGTCGGCGCCGGGCAGCAGCAGCTCGTGGCGCACGCCGATCTGGTCGAGCAGTTGGCGGCGGCGCGGGCTCTGCGACGCGAGGTAGATGAAATCGTGCATTCGAGGGTGCAGCGCGCTATTCGCGGTGGTAGGGGTGGTTCACCGTCAGCGTCCAGGCGCGGTACAGCGCCTCGGCCAGCAGCACCCGCGCGAAGGCGTGTGGCAGCGTCAGGTCGGACAGGCGCATCGTCTCGTCGGCACTGCGCTTCAGGTCAGCATCGAGCCCGTCGGGGCCGCCGATCACGAAGGCCACGTCGCGCCCGTCGGGCAGCCAGGCCTTCATGCGGGCCGCCAGCTGCACGCTGGTCAGGCGATCGCCGCGCTCGTCGAGCACGACGCGGCGCACGCCCTTCGGCAGTGCCGCCTCGATGCGCGCGGCCTCGGCCGCCATCATCTGCTCGGCGGTGCGCGAGCCGCGGGTCTCGGCCTTGACGGCCTTCAGCTCGAGGCGCATCTCCGGGGGAAAGCGCTTCGCGAAGTCGTCATAGGCCGTCTCGGCCCATGACGGCTGGCGCTGGCCGACGGCGACCAGCAGCAGCTTCACGCGCGCGAGGTCTTCTTCGCCGGTGCCTTCTTGGCGGGTGCCGTCTTCGCAGGAGCCTTCTTGGCAGGTGCCGTCCTGGACGGAGCCGCCTTGACGGGCGCCCTCGTCGCCGGCGCCTTGCGGGCTGCGACCGGCTTGGCGGCGACCTTCCTGGCGGCACCCTTGGCCGGTGCCGCCTTGGCCGCGACCTTCTTCGCCGGTGCGGCGCTCTTCACGCCGACCGTGCGGGTCACGTTGCCGGATTTCGCCGGGGCCGCCTTGCGGGCCGGGGCCTTCGCCGGAGCCGCCCTGCCGGCCACCGTCTTGGCAGCGACCTTGCGGGCCGGCGCCTTGGCCGCAGGAGTCCTGGTCGCCGGTGCCTTGGCGGGCGCTGCCTTGGCAGTCGTCCGGGTCGCCGTCGGCTTCGCGGCCGCGGTCTTCGCCGGCGCCTTGCCACCCGCCGCCTTCTTCGCCGGTGCCTTCTTCGCCTCCGGCTCCTCGGCCTTCACGAGCCGGACCGGCGCCGCGTCGACCTTGAGCTTGATCGGCTTGTCGCCCCAGATCTCCTCGAGGTGGTAGTACTCGCGGATCGACGGTTGCATCACGTGGACCACGGCGGCGCCGCAGTCGACGATGATCCATTCGCCGTTGTCCTCGCCCTCGGTGCGCAACACCGGGAAGCCGCCCGATTTCACCGCATCACGCACGCTGGCTGCGAGGGCCTTGGTCTGGCGGTTCGAGGTGCCCGAAGCGATGATCACGCGCTCGAAGAGCGGTGAAAGATGCTCGGTGTTGAAGACCAGGATGTTCTGTGCCTTCACGTCTTCCAGACCATCGACGATGGCGCGCTGCAGTTTTCGGATGTCCATTCAACTCCTGAGATCGCCTCTGTATAGGGCGTATTGGGCAATATAGCGCGCCACGGGGGCGGGCACCAGATCGTCGACCGCAAGTCCCCGGGCCACGCGGGCACGGATCTCGGTCGACGACACGTCCATCATCGGCAGCGGCACCGCCCGGTGCGGCAGGGCCTGCACCTCGCGGCTCGCCGCCATCGTCACGCCGGGCCGGTTCGCGACCGCGAGCGTGACACGCTGTAGCAGATCCTGCCAGCGCAGCCAGCTGTGCAGCCTGGCGTACTGGTCCTGGCCGATCACCAGATACCACTCGACGCCCGGCTCGGCGGCCTGCAGTTCGCGCACGGTGTCGAAGGTGTAGCTCGCACCGCTGCGGCGCAATTCGCAGTCTTCGAGCGAGAAGCGCGGCTCGTCGGCGATCGCCAGCCGCACCATCGCCTCGCGGTGCACGGCGGGCGTCAGGTCGCGGTGTTTCTGCCATTGGCGACCGGCCGGCACCCAGCGCAATTCGTCGAGTTCGAGTTGCGACAACGCCACACGGGCCAGCGCCACATGCGCGATGTGCACCGGATCGAAGCTGCCGCCGAACAGCGCAATGCGTTTCAAGCGGGGTTCTCGTCGGCCCACGCGCGCGGGCGCAGGAAGTCGGTGTACAGCCGCGCCTCGGGCGTGCCGGCCTCGGGCGACCAGTTGTAGCGCCACTTCACGAGCGGCGGCATCGACATCAGGATCGATTCGGTGCGCCCGCCCGACTGCAGCCCGAACAGCGTGCCGCGGTCGAACACCAGGTTGAACTCGACATAGCGGCCACGCCGGTAGGCCTGGAAATCGCGCTCGGTCTCTCCGAAGGCCAGCGCCTTGCGACGCTGCACGATCGGCAAATACGCCGGCACGAACGCATCGCCCACCGCCCGCATCATCTCGAAGCTGCGCTCGAAGCCGAGCTCGGAGAAATCGTCGAAGAACACGCCGCCGATGCCGCGCGGCTCGTTGCGGTGCTTCAGGAAGAAATACTCGTCGCACCACTGCTTGAAGCGCGGGTACTTGTCGTCGCCAAAGGGCGCGAGCGCGTCGCGGTTGACACGGTGGAAGTGCCGCGCGTCGTCTTCGAAGCCGTAGTACGGCGTCAGGTCCATGCCGCCGCCGAACCAGGTGACCGGCGCGCCGCCGGCCGGCAGCGCGGCCAGCATGCGCACGTTCATGTGCACGGTCGGCACGAACGGGTTGCGCGGGTGGAAGACGAGCGAGACACCCATCGCCTCGAACGGCGCCCCGGCCAGCTCGGGCCGGTGCTGCGTCGCCGACGGCGGCAGCACCTTGCCCTTCACGTGCGAAAAGCTGCAGCCACCGCGCTCGAGCAGCCCGCCCTCTTCCACCAGCCGCGACAGGCCCTCGCCCTCGAGCTTGCCGCCGGGCTCGCGCACCCAGTGGTCGGTGACGAAGGGATCGCCGCCTTCGGCCTCCATCGCGCCGATGATGCGCGACTGCAAGCCCAGCAGATACGCGCGGACCGCGCCGGTGTCGCTCATCGCTTGATGGCCCGGTGGCCGATGTCGCGCCGGAACTGCATGCCGTCGAAGTGGATGCCCTGCAGCGCCTCGTAGGCACGCTGCTGCGCCATCTTGGCCGAATCGCCGAGCGCGGTGACGCACAGCACGCGCCCGCCCGAGGTCACGACGCCGCCCTTCGCCGGCGCGGTGCCGGCATGGAACACCATCGCATCCGGCTGCTCGGCCGGCAGCCCGGTGATGGCGTCGCCCTTGCGCGGGTCGAGCGGGTAGCCGCCGGCCGCCATCACGACGCCGAGTGCCACGCGCCGGTCCCATTGCAGCTCGACCTGGTCGAGCGTGCCGTCGGTCGCGGCCATCATCACGTCGAACAGGTCGCTCTTGAGCCGCATCATGATCGGCTGCGTCTCGGGGTCGCCCAGCCGGGTGTTGAACTCGATCGTCTTCGGCGCGCCTTCGTCGTCGATCATCAGCCCGGCGTACAGGAAGCCGGTGAACGGCACGCCGTCGCGCGCCATGCCGGCGATGGTCGGCAGGATGATCTCGTGCATCACCGTGGCATGCACGTTCGGCGTGACGACCGGTGCCGGCGAGTACGCGCCCATGCCGCCGGTGTTCGGGCCGACGTCGGCGTCCTGCAGCCGCTTGTGGTCCTGGCTGGTGGCGAGCGGCAGCACGTTCTTGCCGTCGCACATCACGATGAAGCTGGCTTCCTCGCCCTGCAGGAACTCCTCGATCACGACGCGGGCGACGCCGGCGTTGTGCTGCACGCCGAGGCGGTTGTTCTTGCCATCACCGGCAACGGCACCGAGGATCCAGTCGATCGCCTCGTGCGCCTCGGCCAGCGTCATCGCGACGACCACGCCCTTGCCGGCCGCGAGGCCGTCGGCCTTGATCACGATCGGCGCGCCGTGCTTGTCGACGTGCGCATGCGCCGCCTTCGGGTCGTCGAAGGTCGCGTACAGCGCGGTCGGGATGCCGTGGCGCTGCATGAAGTCCTTCGCGAACGCCTTCGAGCTCTCGAGCTGCGCCGCCGCCTGCGTCGGGCCGAACACGCGCAGCCCACGCGCGCGGAATTCATCGACCACGCCAGCCGCGAGCGGGCCCTCGGGGCCGACCACCGTCAGCGCGATCTTCTCGGCCACCGCGAAGTCGGCGAGCGCCTTCACGTCGGTGATCGCCACGTTCTTCAGCCGCGCGTCGAGCGCGGTACCGCCATTGCCGGGCGCGACGTAGACCACCTGCACCTTCGATGACTGCGCGAGCTTCCAGGCCATCGCGTGCTCGCGTCCGCCGGAGCCGATCACCAATACTTTCATTCTGTTCACCACGTCCTTGCGATAAATGATCCGGATGCCCGTCCTCAGCCGGCCAGCAGGGCGGACAGCCGCGCCCCGAGCAAGGGCCAGTCGAGGTGGCGGCGCGCGTAGCCGTGCCCCTCGCGGCCCCGCTGCTGCAGGCGCTCGGGCGACTGCAGCAAGCCCTCGATGGCCGCCGGAAAGTCGTCGATTGTCGCAATTTCCAGCGCCGCCATCGCCTCGGGCGGCAGCCCGCGCGCACCGAACACCGTGCTGACCACCGGAATGCCCAGCGTCAGGTACTCCAGCAGCTTCATGTTGATGCCGGAGCCGCTGGTGATCGGGTTCAGCGCCACCGTCGTGCGGCGCAGCTGCGCCTCGAGGTCGTCGACGAAGCCGAGCGCCTCCACGTTCGGCGGCAGCTGCTTCGGCAGGCGAAGGCAGCAGCTGCCGATCAGGCGGAACCGCACCTGAGGCAGGCGCGGCGCGATGCGCGTGGCCACCGCCAGCGCGGCCTCGTTGTTGGCCGGCCAGTCGGAGCCGACGAAGGTGGCCACCGGCGGCTCCACGGCCTCGCGCAGCATCGGCTGCACCGGCACCGAGGCGCCCTTGAACCCGAGGTGCAGCCGCTTCGGGTCGACACCGAATTCGGTGGTGTAGGCCTCGGCATCGATCGGCGAGCAGGCGAGCAGCACGTCGGCGCGCCGGCTCAGCGAGCGCTCGGCCTCGCACATCGCCTGCAGGCTGCGGGCGTCCAGCGTGCCGGCGGCCAGGCGTTCGCGCAGCAGCTGCCGCTCGAAGTTCTGCGAGTCGTAGACCACCTGCTGGGTCGCCGGGATGCGTGGCGCCAGCACCGGCCAGATCCACGGCGTCGCGAAGATCACCGTCGGCGACGACGCGGCGGAGGCGGCGAGTGCGTCGACGATGCTGCGGGTGCGCGCGGTGCGCAGCAGGTTGCGGGTCGGCCCGTCGCGGTACAGCAGCTTCGGGGCGATCAGCGCGTTGCGCCACGACTTCGCGGCGCGCCCGCCGATGCGCTGGTAGCGCAGGCCGTTCGGGTAGGTGCCTTCGTCGATGCCAGTGGCGCCCGGCTCCAGGAACACGTAGCGGCAGGGCCGCACCTGGTTCAGCGCGCCGAACAGGTGGTACGTGGCCTTCTGGCCGCCGGTCTTCACCGGGTAGAGGTCGCCGATGCCGAACACCGGGATGCTGCCGGCACTCACCACGTCATCACCTGCCTGCGGATGAAGGGCCGCACGAACAGCTGGTAGATGAACTTCCGGTAGGCGTAGCGGTGCAGCCAGTGGACGATGCCGCGCTCCTCGACCTGCCGGGCCAGCGCGGTGGGCGCGGCGCGGGCCGCCCCGAGGTTGGACTGTGCCGCCAGTTCGGACAGGCCCACGCAGTACGGCACCACCGCGCGGATGGTGGCCAGCTTCTCGCGGCGGAACTCGTCCCAGATGTCGGCCGGCAGCCGCACCGGCCGCAGGCCGTGCAGCAGCGAGCGTGCGGCGGCCTGGTTGATCACGTAGGCATGCGCGCCCCAGGTGCCGTCGAGCACCGGCGCCAGCAGATGGCCGGCGTCGAGCCGGCGCGACGCGAAATAGGACGTGAGCTTCACGCAGTTGAGCAGCACCACCAAGGGCGTGTCGACCTGCATCAGCGGCTCGATCGCCGCCAGCACCTGCGGCAGCGCATCGCCCGGCCTCGCATCGTCTTCGAGCACCAGCGCACACGCCAGCCCGCGCTCGACCACCTGCTGGTACACGCCCAGGTGGCTGAGCGCGCAGCCGATCTCTCCGCGCGTCATCGGATGGCGGCAGCGTGCGGCGGCCGCGGCGTCGTAGGCGTGACCGATCGCCTCGTCGGTCAGTGCGTCGCCCAGGACGGCGGGGAACAGCTCGTGATCAAGCCCCTGCCGCTGCAGCCCGGCGGTGATCTGCTCGCGCCGCGCCACATCCTTGACAAGGTTGATGACGAAACATTGCATCAGACCATCACGGCGTTGTGGAAGACATCCTGCGTGTCGTCCAGGTCTTCGATCACGTCGAGCAGCTTCTGCATGCGCTGCGCGTCTTCGCCGGCCAGCTCGATGGTGTTCTCGGCGCGCATCGTGACCTCGGCCACGTCGGGCTTCAGGCCCGCGCCTTCGAGTGCGGCCTTGACCGCCTCGAAGTCGACCGGCGTGCACAGCACCTCGATCGCGCCGTCGTCGTCGGTCACCACGTCTTCAGCCCCGGCTTCGAGGGCGACTTCCATCACCTTGTCTTCGCTGGCACCCGGCGCGAACACGAATTGGCCGCAATGCTTGAACTGGAAGGCCACCGAGCCTTCGGTGCCGAGGTTGCCGCCGTACTTGCTGAACGCATGGCGGATCTCGGCGACGGTGCGCACCCGGTTGTCGGTCATGCAGTCGACGATCACCGCGGCGCCGCCGATGCCGTAGCCCTCGTACCTGATTTCCTCGTAGCTGACGCCTTCGAGGTTGCCGGTGGCCTTGTCGATGTTCTTCTTGACGGTGTCGGCCGGCATGTTGGCGGCCTTGGCCTTCTCGACCGCCAGCCGAAGCCGCGGATTTTCCTTGACGTCGCCGCCGCCCTGTCGTGCGGCGACCATGATCTCGCGGATCACGCGGGTCCAGATCTTGCCGCGTTTTTCATCCTGACGCCCCTTACGGTGCTGGATGTTGGCCCATTTCGAATGTCCGGCCATGAAGGCTCCTCTGAAGGCCCACGCCGGCAGCCGGGTGGGCAATGTTCTTGGATAGACTGCAATTTTACTTGTCCGCCCACCGGAGACCCCCATGGCCGAGCCGATCCTGATCGCGAAGCACGACAAGGCCGAGTGTTTCCTGCTGCCGGCACTGGCCAATCGGCATGGCCTGATCACCGGCGCCACCGGCACCGGCAAGACGATCACGCTGCAGACGCTGGCCGAAAACTTCAGCAAACTGGGCGTTCCGGTCTTCATGGCCGACGTGAAGGGCGACCTGACCGGCATCACGCAGGCCGGCAAGGTGAGCGACAAGCTGGCCGCGCTGCTGAAGGAGCGCGGGCTGGACGCGCCGGCCTCGGCCGCCTGCCCCGCCACGCTGTGGGACGTGTTCGGCGAGCACGGCCACCCGGTGCGCGCCACCATCAGCGACATGGGCCCGCTGCTGCTGGCCCGCATGCTGGCGCTCAACGAGACGCAGGCCGGCGTGCTGAACCTGGTGTTCAAGATCGCCGACGACAACGGGCTGCTGCTGCTCGACCTGAAAGACCTGCGCGCGATGCTGCAGCACGTCGGCGAGAACGCCAGCCAGTTCACCACCGAATACGGCAACGTCAGCGCGGCCAGCGTCGGCGCGATCCAGCGCGGGCTGCTGCAGATCGATGAGCAGGGCGGCGACAGGTTCTTCGGCGAGCCGATGCTGAACATCAGCGATTTCATGCAGACCGTCGACGGCCAGGGCGTCGTCAACGTGCTCAGCGCCGACAAGCTGATGAACGCGCCGCGCCTGTACGCGAGCTTCCTGCTGTGGATGCTGTCCGAGCTGTTCGAGCAACTGCCCGAGGTCGGCGACCTGGAGCAGCCGAAGCTGGTGTTCTTCTTCGACGAGGCGCACCTGTTGTTCAAGGACGCGCCGGCCGCGCTGGTCGAGCGCATCGAGCTCGTCGTGCGGCTGGTACGCAGCAAGGGCGTCGGCGTCTACTTCGTGACGCAGAACCCGCTCGACATCCCCGACACCGTGCTGGCCCAGCTCGGCAACCGGGTGCAGCATGCCCTGCGCGCGTTCACGCCGCGCGACCAGAAGGCGGTCAAGTCGGCGGCCAGCACGATGCGGGCGAACCCGGGGCTCGACATCGAGACGGCGATCACCGAACTGGCGGTCGGCGAAGCCCTGGTCAGCCTGCTCGACGAGAAGGGCCGGCCGAGCGTCACGCAGCGCGTGTTCGTGTTGCCGCCGGGCAGCCAGATCGGGCCGATCACGCCGCAGCAGCGCCAGGCGCTGGTCGCGAGTTCGCTGGTGGCGGGTGTGTACGAGAAGGCGGTCGACCGGGAGTCGGCCTACGAGAAGCTGAAGGGGCGCGGCGTGGCGAGCGCGGATGCGGGGCGCACGGCGCCGTCGTCGTCCTCACCTTCAACCACGCAGATGCCGACGCCGACTGCCGGCCAGCCGGCTGAAGCCGGGGCCGGCTGGGGCGGCATGCTCAACGACGTGCTGTTCGGCAGCACCGGCCCGCGCGGCGGCAAGCACGACGGGCTCGCGCAGACGATGGCGAAGTCGGCGGTGCGCACGATCGGCACCAGTGTCGGCCGCGAGCTGATCCGCGGCGTGCTCGGCAGCCTGATGGGCGGCAGCAAGCGCCGCTGAACGCCTACGGCAGCACGCTGAGCTTCACGCCCGGCACGGAAGTGACCCGCGCCTCGCTCGTCACGCTGCCGATGATGCCGTTCGCGAAGAAGCTGTTCTGCGTGTCCGGCTCCAGCGCCGCGATCACCAGGTTGGCGAGCGGCTGGCTCAGCGGCACGTAGTAGCTGCCGATCGGCACGTCCATCAGCGCCTGCGTCAGCTGCACCTGCGCATGCACGACCGCGCCGCCGTCGGCGATGGTGCCGCGCACGTCCTGGCGCGCACCGCTCTGGCGGCTCGTCTCGGCATACACCTCGCCCTGCATCACGCCCATCGCGGCGACCTGCTCGACGCGCACGCCCAGCGTACGCAGGCGCATCACCGCGTCGCTCTGGTCGGCGGCCAGCCAGTAGCCGCAGGCGCGCGGGCGGGTCTTCAGCGGCTGCAGCTCGAGCGCCGAATCCCAGTTGACCACCAGCGCCTTGTCGGCGCCGGTCGCCGGGTCGATCATCTGCAGCGTGTACTCGCTGGGCGTCGGGCCGGCCTCGACCACCGCGTCGCCCTGGCAGGCCTTCGCGGCCACCTCGGCATCCACATACTGGCGCAGCTTCACCAGGTCGGCCGAGCGGTCGGCCGCGCTGCGCAGGAAGCTGTCGAGCGCGACCACGTGCGTCTGCACGCGGCGCTTCAGGTGCAGGCGGCCGATGCCGACGCCGCGCGTCTCGATCAGGATGCTGACCGCGTTCTTCAGCCCGTTCACGTTGCGCCCGGTGTCGGGTTGCGTGCCGCCCATCGAGATCTTCTTGTCGTTCACGTCGACCGAGGTGGTGTAGTACCACTCGGCGCTGAGGCCCTGCTGCTTCAGGCTCGCGAGCATCGGCTGGCGGAACCATTCCTCCGAGGCCTTGGTGATGAACTCCGGCAGGTTGGCGGTGGTCGCGTACTGCACCAGCGCATCGAAGCGCTGCAGCGCGCCGAACTTCTCGAGGAAGCGGCCGACCACCGTGTACTCGTGCGAATCGACGACCAGCACCGGCTGGAAGTCGCGCACCAGCCGCGCCTGGGCCTGCGCCTCGGGGGTGCGCAGCAGCAGGTGGTCGCGGTTGGCGTCGATGCCGCTGGCAGTGACGCGCCGCTGCGCCTGCGCGCCGTCCGGGTTGGCGCGCGGCAGGATCACGACGTTGACGCGGTCCAGCAAGTCCTGCAGGCTGCCGCCGGCGAGTTCGCGCGCGAGCACGATCAGCGCCTCGCTGCCGGCCGGCTCGTCGCCATGCTGCTGGCCGACCAGCAGCACCGTCGGCCGGCCGCTCTTCAGCACCGCGGCGGGCGACATGTCGGGGTTGCGGGTGAACAGCAGCGCCTCCAGCGGCACGCCCGCCTGCGAGCTGCCCAGCGGCAGCAGCGTCGCATTGCGGCCGCCGTGCACGATCTCGCGCAGCACCGCCTGCAGCTCGGCATTGGTCGTGAACCCCGGGTGGCCGGGCTGGAAGGCCGGTGTGCGGAAATCGACCGCGGGCTCCGGGAAGCGGGCGGCGACCGCGTCGTTGTAGGGCGCGGGCTGCAACGCGTCGGCCGACGGCGCGGGGGTCGGCGCCGCAGCGGTCGGGGC
>NZ_JBFULV010000044.1:0-54058 GCF_054049715.1 Rhizobacter sp. P5_C2
GTGTCGCTGAGCTTCACAGAGCCATCGGTCAACCCGAGCGGCACGCTGTACACGGCGAGTTGCGCAACCGTCGATACCGGCACCACGGTCGGCACGGGCAGCAGTGGCCACACCCCCTTGAAGGTCACCGGTCTTGCCAACGGAAGCACCTATCTGTGCGGGATCACGTCCACACTGGCGGGCAAGGGAACAACCAAAGCGTCGGCTCCAGTGGTGCTGCCGGCGCTGGCTACCGTTCCCGGCGCGCCGACGAGTGTGTCTTTGACGGTCACCTGCAGCGGATCGCAAGGAGGTATTTCCGATGGGACCGTTTCCTGGGGTCTTCCGAGTTCGGATGGAGGCGCCGCGGTGGACTACTTCACCGTAACCCTCGTGCAAAGCGCCACCGGCAGCACAACCTCGAAGACGACCCAGAACACCACTGGCGCGGCGCCCGGTTCAATGCAATGGACTGACATTGGCAGTGGTGCGGGCAAACTGACCGTCAAGGTATCGGCACACAACGCCATTGGCAATGGTCCTACCGCTGACACGGCTCCAAAGGCCGTCTCATGCTGGAACGGTCAGGTTGCGACCTGACAAACGACGACCCGCCATCCAAAACACCGCCCTCCCGGGCGGTGTTTTTCATTCATCCCGCCTGCGTCGCCAGCGGATTCCTCAAGCGAATGTGCAGCTCCCGCAGCTGCTTCTCATCCACCGGGCTCGGCGCATGCGTCAGCAGGTCCTGCGCGCGATCGGGCATCGCCAACGCTGTCACACCGCCGTCTGCACAGAGTCTCCATATTTGACCGCCAAGCTCGCATCCCTCCGCAACCCAGGGATCGGACATGACCACAGCATCGCTTTCTCCAGCTCGCACCCTTGCTCCATGGCTTGGCTTCCCCCTGATGCTGCTGGCGGCTTGCGGAGGCGACGGCAGTGCAGACGGGGCTGTCGGTGATGCGAGCCTGAGCGCACCGCTCAACCTGCAGGCCATTCCGGGCGATGCCTCGGCGACGCTGAGTTTCACCGTCACCGTGCCGCGGACCGACCTGCTCTTCCAAGTCAGTTGCAGCGCTGACAACTCACAGGTGACGGTCAGCATGGTGTCGCACGCGACCGGCACCGAACAGATGCAGGTCACCGGCCTGACCAACGATCTCGCCTATTCGTGCACCGTGGCCATCACCGATGCCAGCGGCGCCAGCGCGACCTCACAGCCGGTCCAGGTGACACCCACCGCGGCCGCCCCGGTTTCGCAGGTACCCGCAGCACCCACCGACGTGCGGGCCACGGCCGCCGATGCGTCGGCCATCATCAGCTTCTCGGCGCCCGTCGCTACGGTGTCGTCGTACACCGTCACCTGCCAGGGAACCGAACTCAACGCCTACAGCACCGGCACGGCCAGCCCCATCACCGTCCCGGGGTTGGGCAACGGCCAGCGCTATGCATGCAGCGTCGTCGCAACGAACAGCGTCGGCGACAGCCCGGCTTCGGTGCAGGTCGAGGTGATCCCGGCAGCACCCGATGCACCGCCAGCCACCCGCCCCGACACGCCGACCATCCTCGGCGCTGCACCATCAGACGGCGCCCTGTCGGTGAGCTTCGAGCCCCCTGCCGGCATGGCCCCGCTGGCTACCTACCGCGCGACGTGTTCGGCGACCGGTGTCGTGGTGACCGCCGAGTCCAGCGCTTCGCCGGTGTTCGTCCCGGGATTGCAGAACGGCATGCCCTATGCCTGCAGCGTGACGGCCAACACCGCCGCCGGCGCGAGCGACGCGTCTGCCGGCGTGACGGCCACACCGCGAACGGTGCCGGATGCACCACGCGGGATCTCGGCGACGCCCGGCAGCGGCGCCGCCACGGTGTCGTTCGATGCACCCTCGTGGAACGGCGGGGCGACCATCACGGCATATCAGGTGCGGTGCGTGGCCGGACTGCATGAAGCCAGCGTCGATACCGCCACCGCAGGCACGGTGGTCATCGCCGGTCTGGCGAACGACAGCACGTACAGCTGCAGCGTCACCGCCAGCAACGCGGCCGGCAGCGGCCAGGCATCGACGCCGGCGATGCAGGTCACGCCCGTGCTGTCGACCGGCACGCCGATCCCGAGCGTCGATCCGGTGCCTGCCGCACCCTCGCTCGCCAGCGTGACTGCCGGCAACGCGCTGGCGATCGTGAACTTCGCGCCGAATGCCCCGGACGCGTCCATCCTCTCGTACACCGCCGCCTGCACGACACGCGATCTGCCGAAGGCCAGCTTCAGCACCACGAGGGCGGGTTCGCCGATCACCGTCAGCGGCCTGTCCAATGGTCGCCTCTACGACTGCGGCGTCACGGCACGCAACGCGAGTGGCGACAGCCTGCCGTCGCTGAGCCTGGACGTCACGCCGCGACCCGCCGTGCCGCAGGCGCCGGAGTTGTTGTATGCAGAGCCCGCGAATGCGTCCGCCGTGCTGCGGTTCACGCCGCGCTCGGACAACGGCTCGCCGATCATCCGCTACGACGCGAGCTGCGACCTTCTGCCCGCTTCGGGCACGGCTTCGCCGATCACGGTCGACGGACTGACGAACGGCACGCGCTACGCGTGCACGCTCACGGCCACCAACGCCGTCGGAAGCAGCGAAAGTTCGAACGCGCTGCCCGTCAGGCCGCTGACCATTCCGGATCCCGTCCAGGGGCTCGCCGCCCAGCCGGGCGACGGCAGCGTGACGCTCAGCTTCAGTGCGCCCGCGAGCAACGGCGGCGGCGACATCTCCGGCTATGCCGCCCGTTGCAGCGACAGCAACGGTACGAGCAAGTCCGTCCTTGCCGAGAGCACCGGCAGCCGCTCCATCATCGTTGTCGGCTTGAGCAACGGCGTCAGCTACAGCTGCGCGTTGATGGCCACCAACGGTGCCGGAAGCAGCACGGCCAGCCTCGTTGCGACCCCCAACGCATCGCTGCCCATCGCACCGACCTTCACGCTCAGTGACCCCGTCATCGGCGATGGCGCACTGACTTTCAAGTTCGGCAAGCCGGCCGCCAACCTGAGCGACGTCAGCTACGCGGTGGCGTGCAAGCAGACTGCGACACAGACTCCGGTGTCGCCAAGCGGCCTGAACCTCGCGGCGAACCCATTCTCCGCATCGCTCACCGGCCTGCTCAACGGCATCAGCTACACCTGCACAGCCACTGCCACCAACAGCAAGGGCTCGGTGTCTGCCAGCGCCAGTGCCACGCCGAACAAGGAACCTGCCGCACCGACCTATGCCGCCGGCAACACCGTCATCGGCGACGGCGCACTGACTTTCAAGTTCGGCAAGCCGGCCGGCAACGGTGCCGACACGGCCTACTCGGCGACCTGCAAGAACACCAGCACCAACGCCGGCGTCACGGCCACCGTCGCCACCGGCACGGACCCGTTCATCGTCTCGCTGACCGGGCTCGCCAACGGCAGCAGCTACACCTGCACCGCCGTCGCCACCAACAGCAGGAGTTCGGCCTCCGTCAACGCCAGCGCCACACCGTACACGGCACCGACCACCCCCACCGTGCTGAGCGAAGGCAACGGAAGCTCCGTCGGAAACCAGGCGGTGACAGTCGCCTTCGCTGCTTCCTCGTCCACCGGCGACACAAGCAGCAGCCTGATCTACAACGCCAGTTGCACCAACATCGCCAACGCGGTCGACCAGAAGATCGTCAGCGGCAGCGCGAGCCCGATCGTCGTGTCGCCACTCACGAACGGCGCGACCTACCGGTGCAGCGTCACGGCGAAGAACAGCCATTCAGCGGCAAGTTCTCCGTCGGCCGAGCTGCAGCTGAGCCCGTACACGCTACCCGACGCACCAGGTCTCACCGTCAGCGTGATCGGCCCGCCCGCGCTCGTCACCGACGCGACGGCAAGCGACTATTCGTCCGCAGCGAATGCCAAACTGAAGCTCACGGTGACGGCGCCGGCATCGAACGGCGGCCGAGCCATCAGCCGCTATGACCTCGGCTGCGCCGCCGCCGGCCAGGCCAGCGTCACGCCGGTCACGCTGACGGCAGCGGGCCCGGCGACCCTTGCCGGGCTGGCCAACAACGTCAGCTACAGCTGCTGGGCAACGGCCCACAACGTCGGCGGCGACAGCGCTGCAGCTGGTGGCGTCGCGTTGACGGCGAAGACTCAGCCAAGCGTTGTGACGTCGGTCAGCGCCTACGTCTGCAGCAGAAACCGTATCGTGCTCAAGTTCTCTGCACCGGCCTACAACGGCGCAGCCGCCGTCACAGGGTACGTCGCGAAGCTCCTGGTCAACAACGCCAGTGGCGCCCTGGTCAAGACCTACGGCACGACGACACCGGGACAGACCACGTTCACGGGCCTCGCCTACGACACGGAATACTCCATGGCCGTGTACGCCTCCAATGCCGTGGGCGACGGCCCCACCACCACGCTGACGCGAAAAACCTCTGGCGAAAGCGGCTTCGGGAGCGGATGGGAAAGTTGCCCGGAATAGCGGCGCGGCCCTCCGGGGCCGCACCCTTTGCTCATCCCGCCTGCGTCGCCTGCGGATTCCTCAGCCGGATGTGCAGCTCCCGCAGTTGCTTCTCATCCACCGGGCTCGGTGCATGGGTCAGCAGATCCTGCGCGCGCTGCGTCTTCGGGAACGCGATCACGTCGCGGATCGATTCGGCCTTGGTCATCAGCGTCACCAGGCGATCCAGCCCAAAGGCCAGGCCACCGTGCGGCGGGGCACCGTACTGCAGCGCGTCGAGCAGGAAGCCGAACTTGAGTTGCGCTTCTTCCGGCCCGATCTTCAGCGCGCTGAAGACCTTGCTCTGCACCTCGGCGCGGTGGATACGGATCGAGCCGCCGCCCAGTTCCCAGCCGTTGAGCACCATGTCGTAGGCCTTGGCGATGCACTTGCCCGGGTCGGTGTCCATGTAGTTTTCATGGCCGTCCTTCGGCGCGGTGAACGGGTGGTGCACCGCGTTCCAGCGCTCGCCGTCGTCGTCGTACTCGAACATCGGGAAATCGACCACCCACAGCGGTGCCCACTTGTCTTCGAACAGGCCGTTCTTCTTGCCGAACTCGCTGAGGCCGATCTTCACGCGCAGCCCGCCGATCGCGTCGTTGACGACCTTGGCCCGGTCGGCACCGAAGAAGATCAGGTCGCCGTTGCGCGCGCCGGTGCGCGCGATGATCGCGGTGATCGCCGCGTCGTGCAGGTTCTTCACGATCGGGCTCTGCAGGCCTTCGCGGCCCTTGCCGGCGTCGTTCACCTTGATCCAGGCCAGGCCCTTGGCACCGTAGATCTTCACAAAGTCGGTGTAGGCGTCGATCTCGCCGCGGCTCATCTCGCCGCCACCCGGCACGCGCAGTGCCACGACGCGGCCGTCGAGCGCGTTGGCCGGCGCCGAGAACACCTTGAAGTCGACGTCCTTCATCAGCTCGGTGAGTTCGGTGAACTCGAGCTTCACGCGCAGGTCGGGCTTGTCGGAGCCGAAGCGGAACATCGCGTCGGCATACGTCATCACCGGGTACACCGGCAGCTCCACGCCGATGGTGGTGCGGAACACCGTGCGGATCATCCCCTCGAACATGCCGCGGATCTCTTCCTCGGTCAGGAAGCTCGTCTCGATGTCGATCTGCGTGAACTCCGGCTGGCGGTCGGCACGCAGGTCTTCGTCGCGGAAGCACTTGGTGATCTGGTAGTAGCGGTCGAAGCCCGACACCATCAGCAGCTGCTTGAAGAGCTGCGGGCTCTGCGGCAGCGCGAAGAACATGCCTTCGTTGACGCGGCTCGGCACCAGGTAGTCGCGCGCGCCTTCGGGCGTGCTCTTCGTCAGCATCGGGGTCTCGATGTCGATGAAGCCGTTGGCATCGAGGAACTTGCGCACCTCCATCGCCACGCGGTAGCGCAGGATCAGGTTCTTCTGCATCGCCGGGCGGCGCAGGTCGAGCACGCGGTGCGTGAGGCGCGTGGTCTCCGACAGGTTGTCGTCGTCGATCTGGAACGGCGGCGTGACGCTCGGGTTCAGCACCTCGAGCTCATGGCACAGGATCTCGATCTTGCCGCTGGTGAGGTTGCTGTTCTCGGTGCCGGCCGGGCGCGGGCGCACCTTGCCGACGATCTTCAGGCAGAACTCGTTGCGCACGCCCTCGGCTGCCTTGAACATCTCGGCGCGGTCGGGGTCGCACACCAGCTGCACCAGGCCTTCGCGGTCGCGCAGGTCGATGAAGATCACGCCGCCATGGTCGCGGCGGCGGTGGGCCCAGCCCATCAGGGTGACGGTCTGGCCCATCAGTGCCTCGCTGACGAGGCCGCAATACGTTGTTCTCATGTGTCTTCTCCGGAATCGGTCATCGTGGCCGGCGCGCTGCGCACAGCGCGCGTCGGCATCATCAAAGTGGTAGGCGTTGGCGGGCGCGCTTGCAAGCCCCGCGGGGTGCGCACCGGTTGAGCGGCTGCCAGGCGCTCAACCGGTCTGATTTCGCGGCTCGTCCGGCGGCGTCCCTTGCGTCGTCCCTTGTGACATCACCAGCGGCGGCGTGGGCATCGGCGGCGCCACCACGCCCATCGAGATCACGTATTTCAGCGCTTCGTCGACGCTCATCGCGAGCACCACCACGTCGGCGCGCGGCACCATCAAAAAGAAGCCCGAGGTCGGGTTCGGCGTCGTCGGCACGTAGACGCTGAGGTAGTCGCCGCTCAGGTGCGTGGCCGCCTCGCCGCCGGGGCGGCCGGTGACGAACGCGATGGTCCACGACCCGGTGCGCGGGTACTGCACCAGCACGGCTTCGCGAAAGGCATTGCCGCTGCTCGAGAACAGCGTGTCCGACACCTGCTTCACCGAGCTGTAGATCGACTTGACGATCGGGATGTGGTTGAGCAGCCGGTGCGCCTGCGTCAGCCACCACTGGCCGAACATGTTCGCGGCGAACATGCCGGTGAGCAGCAGCCCGGCGATCAGCAGCACGATGCCCAGGCCCGGGATGTTGCGCAGGTCGGTCAGCGGCTGGCGCGCGGCCTCGGGCAGCACCGCCTGCGAGGCCGAGACCAGGCTGCCGAACACGTCGTCGAGCAGGCCCAGCACCGAGTGCAGCACCCAGATGGTCACGGCCAGCGGCAACCAGACCAGCAGGCCGGCGATCAGGTATTTCTTCACGGGTGTCCTTGGGGGCTCACTGGCTGGGCGGCGTGCTGCCGCCCTTGGTGCCGGCGCTGGGGGGCGGCGCAGAGGCAGCAGGTGCCGGCGCTGCAGCCGGGCTGGCGGAAGGTGCGGCGGCCGGTTTGTCGGTCGACGCCCCGGCGCCGTCGCCACCGTTCTTGGGTGCGTCGGCCTTGGCCCCATCGCCCGACGCCGCGGCGCCGCCGCTGGCCGGCGGGTTCGATCCGTTGCGGAAGTCGGTGACGTACCAGCCCGAGCCCTTCAGCTGGAAGCCGGCGGCGGTGACCTGTTTCTGGAAGGCCTCGGCCCCGCAGTTCGGGCACACGGTGAGCACGGGGTCGGAGATCTTTTGCAGGACGTCCTTGGCGTGGCCGCAGGCCGCACACCGGTAGGCGTAGATAGGCATGGCTAAGCCTTTGATTCAAAACACGAAATTATAGGTGGCCCCGGCTTTGCCCTCGGGGCCCGCGGTTGCAGACCCCGGCGCTCAGCCGTTCGAGCCCGCCATGTGGTGGCGCGGCTCGCTCCGGTTCTGCAGCACCTGGGGTGCCAGCGAACCCACGATCATGCCCGCAAACGCGGCGATCAGGCCGGCCAGCTGCCCCGGAAAGTGCTCGCCCCAGCTGGAGATCTGCGGAAAGAACACCAGCCACACCGCGATGCCGGCGCCGAGCGACACGATGGCGCCCTGCGTCGTCGAGCGCTTCCAGTACAGCCCCATCACCAGCGGCACGAAGGCGCCGACCAGCGTGATCTGGTAGGCCGCTGAGACCAGGTCGTAGATGGGCGTGCCCTTCATCGCGATCGCGTAGCCCAGCACCAGCGCGGCGAACACGACGATGGTGCAGCGCATCGCGAACAGCTGCTCGCGGTCTTTCATGCCGGGACGCAGGTTCTTCAGGATGTTCTCGACGAAGCTGGTGCTGGGCGCCAGCAGCGTGGCCGACGACGTGCTCTTGATGGCCGACAGCAGCGCGCCGAAGAACAGGATCTGCATCAGCAGCGGCATCTTGGTCAGCACGAACACCGGCAGCAGCCGCTGGTAGTCGTTCTTCGCGAGGTCCAGCGCGTTCTCGCCCATCACGATGACGGCGCACGCGACGATGAACATCGGCACGAAAGCGAACAGGATGTAGCTCACGCCGCCGATCACCGCGCCGTTGCGGGCGGTCTCGGCGCTGCGGGCCGACATCACGCGCTGGAACACGTCCTGCTGCGGAATGCTGCCCAGCATCATCGTGAGGCCCGCCCCGACGAACATCGCGATCTCGGTGAAGCTGGGGGCCGGCAGGAAGTGCCACAGTTCCTTCTGCTGGGCGAGCGCGAACACCTTGTCGGTGCCGCCGGCCAGGTCGCTCGCGAACACCGCGATGACGCTCAGGCCGATCACCAGCACGATCATCTGGATGAAATCGGTCCAGGCCACCGCCAGGAAGCCGCCCACCACCACGTAGACCAGCACCGCGAGCGTGCCGACGATCATGCCGGCGTTTTCGGACATGGCGCCGTTGGTGAGCACCGAGAAGACCACGCCCAGCGCGGTGATCTGCGCCGCCACCCAGCCGAGGTAGCTCAGGATGATGGCCAGCGAGCAGAACACTTCGACGCCCTTGCCGTAGCGCTTGCGATAGAAGTCGCCGATGGTCAGCAGGTTCTGCTTGTAGAGCTTGGTGGCGAAGAACAGGCCGACCAGGACCAGGCAGGTGCCGGCGCCGAACGGGTCTTCGACGATGGCGCCCAGGCCGCTCTGCACGAACTTGGCCGGGATGCCCATCACGGTTTCGGCGCCGAACCAGGTGGCGAAGGTGGTGGTGACCACCATGATCAGCGGCAGGCTGCGGCCGGCGATCGCGAAATCGCGGGTGGTCTTGATGCGCGTGCCGGCCCAGACGCCCAGGCCCAGGGTTCCCAGCAGATACAGCACGACGAAGGAAATCAGGGTGGTGTTCATCGACCTGGGCGCGCGGCGCGGGGTTGGAGGCGGGCGAGATTATCCATGCAAGTGCCGGGCCCGGATGCCATCCGGGACCCGGGTTACCGCCAGTGCGTCATCACCTGCGTCGCGACCAGGCCGAGCACGAACCCCACCGCCCCGTAGATGATCGCCCGCAGCAGCCGGTTGGTGCGCCGCTGCTCGGCGAGCACTGCCTCGAGCAGGCGCGGCTCGGTGCCGCGCGGCTGCTGCAGCGCGTGGTGCAGCAGGCGCGGCAGCTCGGGCAGCAGCTGCACGTAGCGCGGCGCCTCTTTCTTCAGGTTCTGCAGCAGCCCGCGCCAGCCGACCTGCTGGTTCATCCAGCGCTCGAGGAAGGGCTTGGCGGTGTTCCACAGGTCGAGTTCGGGGTCGAGCTGGCGGCCCAGGCCCTCGACGTTCAGCAGCGTCTTCTGCAGCAGCACCAGCTGCGGCTGGATCTCCACGTTGAAGCGGCGCGAGGTCTGGAACAGCCGCAGCAGCACCTGGCCCAGCGAGATGTCCTTCAGAGGCCGGTCGAAGTGCGGCTCGCAGACCGCGCGGATCGCGCCTTCGAGTTCGTCCACCCGCGTGGTCGACGGCACCCAGCCCGACTCCACGTGCAGCTCGGCGACGCGCTTGTAGTCGCGGCGGAAGAACGCGATGAAGTTCTGCGCAAGGTAGTCCTTGTCGAACTCGGTCAGCGTGCCGACGATGCCGAAATCGAGCGCGATGTAGTGCCCGAAGGTCTTCGGGTCGAGGCTCACCTGGATGTTGCCGGGGTGCATGTCGGCATGGAAGAAGCCGTCGCGGAACACCTGCGTGAAGAAGATGGTCACGCCGTCGCGCGCGAGCTTCGGGATGTCGACGCCGGCATCGCGCAGCCGTTGCGACTGGCTGATCGGCACGCCGTACATGCGCTCCATCACGATCACGCTGGTGGTGCACAGGTCCCACACCATCTCGGGCACCAGCACCAGGTTCAGGCCCTGCATGTTGCGGCGCAGCTGCGCGGCGTTGGCGGCCTCGCGCACCAGGTCGAGCTCGTCGTGCAGGTAGTTGTCGAATTCGGCCACCACCTCGCGCGGCTTCAGCCGCTTGCCGTCCGACGACAGGCGCTCGATCCAGCGCGCGATGCTGCGCAGCAGCGTCAGGTCGTCCTCGATCACCGCGAGCATGCCGGGGCGCAGCACCTTCACCGCGACCTGGCGGCCGCTCTTCAGCGTCGCGAAGTGCACCTGCGCGATCGACGCGCTGGCCACCGGCTCGGCCTCGAAGCTCGCGAAGATGTCCTCGATCGGCCGGCCGTAGGCCCGCTCGACCAGCTGGCGCGCCAGCACGGCCGGGAACGGCGGCACGTTGTCCTGCAGCCGGGCCAGCTCGTCGGCCAGGTCATCGGGCAGCAGGTCGCGCCGGGTCGACAGCACCTGGCCGAACTTGACGAAGATCGGCCCGAGCCGCTCCAGCGCCTCGCGCAGCCGCACGCCGCGCGGCGCATGCAGCCGGCGGCCGAGCGTCATCACGCGCACCAGCAGCCGCACCCAGCGCTGGCGGAAGCCCGAGAGTGCGAGTTCGTCGAGCCCGTAGCGCAGGACGATGAAGCCGATGAACAGCAGGCGAAGCAGGTGCCTCATCGGGGGGTGCCGCCCCCGTTGCGGTTCACGAGGCCCTGCAGCACGTGCACGGCCTCGCGCAGGCCGCCGGCCACCATCGCCGCGAAGCGCGACAGCTCATGCGCGGGGGCCGGGCCGATGATCTTGGCCAGGTCGTCCTGCAGGTCCCAGCGCAAGTTGTCGATCAGCCAGCTGACGTCGGCGGCGAAGGCCGAATCGCCCTCGATGCCGACCTTCGGGCGCACGCCGCTGAACCACTGGGCGGCCAGCCGCGCCGGGTTCGAGGCGTCGAGCGTCAGGCGCAGGTCCGGATTGGCGGGCGGTTCCTCGCCGCACCATTCGAGCAGCCCGGCCGGCGTCACGCGGAACGCGATCTGCGGGGGCGCCGGCAGCATCGACGGCCAGCCGCTGAGCGTGAGCTGCACGCTGCGGCCGGCATGCGGCTTGAGGCGATCGGTCGCGATGGTCTCGGACGCGATCACGTGGTTGAGCAACAGGGTGATGCGCTCCAGCGCACCGGCGCCTAGCGACGCGAAGAAGGCATTCAGCATGGGCGGGGATTGTAGGTGGCGGGGCGCTGCCCTTCATCCCGGGGGCTCTCGCCGCGGCCCCTGCAACCTATGATCCGTCGCCCTGCGCAGAACGAACGATCCCATGCCCACGATCCTGCTGACCGGTGCCACCGGCTACATCGCCTCCCACACCTGGCTTGCGCTGCAGGCCGCCGGCTTCGACGTGGTCGGCGTCGACAATTTCGCGAACAGCTCGCGCATCGTGCTGGACCGGCTGGCCGAACTGGGCGGCCGCACGCCAGTCTTCATCGAGGCCGATGTCTGCGAGCGCGCGGCGATGGATGCGGTGTTCCGCCAGCATCGGATCGACGCGGTGGTGCATTTCGCGGCGCACAAGGCGGTCGGCGAATCGGCGCAGAAGCCGCTGGAGTACTACCGCAACAACCTGGGCGGGCTGATCAACGTGGCGCAGGTGATGCAGGACCACGGTTGCAAGCGGCTGGTGTTCAGCTCGTCGGCCACCGTCTACGGCCAGCCCGAGCGGCTGCCGATCACCGAGGATTCGGCGCTGTCGGCCACCAACCCCTATGGCACCACCAAGCTGCTCGGCGAGGAGCTGTTGCGCGAGCTGGCGCGCTGCGACGCGGCCTGGCAGATCGCCTTCCTGCGCTACTTCAACCCGGTGGGCGCACACCCGAGCGGGCGCATCGGCGAAGACCCGCGCGGCGTGCCGAACAACCTGATGCCGTACGTGGCGCAGGTGGCAGTCGGCCAGCGCGAGTTCCTGCAGGTGTTCGGCGACGACTACGACACGCTCGACGGCACCGGCGTGCGCGACTACATCCACGTGATGGACCTGGCCGACGGGCACGTGGCGGCGTTGGGCTACTTGCTCGCGCAGCAGAAGTCGCTGACGGTCAACCTCGGGACGGGGCGCGGCTACAGCGTACTGGAGGTGGTGAAGGCCTTCGAGCGGGCCAGCGGCAAGGCGGTTCCGTACCGCATCGTGCCGCGCCGGCCGGGGGATGTGGCGGCCTGCTATGCGGATCCGTCGAAGGCGCGCGAGCTGCTCGGGTGGTCGGCGACGCGCGACATCGACGCGATGTGCGTGGATGCGTGGCGGTGGCAGAGCGGGAATCCGCGCGGCTTCTCGTCGCCCGGGTGACAAACCGGGACCCCGATTGGCATCCGGGCTACTTGAAGCGCTCCTTCAACCGCCTGCCGATCGCCGCCACCACCTGCTGCCTCGCCGCCTCGCGCGAGAACGTGTGGTCGGCCTCGTCGATGAACTCGAGCGCGAGGTCACCGCTCTTGATCGCCCGCCGCGCCGTCTGGCGCGCGCCGTCCTGCAGCATGTCCCAGCCCGGGTCGCCCGCTGACACGATCAAGGTCACGTGCCGCTTCGCCGCGAACAGCTGCCGCAGTTGCCGCGACAGCAGCGGCCCGCGCGACGGGAACAGCAGCTCGTTGACCGCGCTCACGCGCGATGCCACCTGCTTGCGCAGGTGCGACAGCACCACGCCCGCGAGGTAGACCAGGTTCACCTGCCCGCGCAGCAGCTTCTTCCAGCTGTCGAGCCGGCGCATCGTGCCCTTGTAGTGCGCCACCGCCGAGAAGTGCTTCGTGTCGACCGCGTCGCCCTCGACCCAGCGCCAGGTCAGCGGGTTGATCAGCACCAGCTCGCTGATCTGCGCCGCCTGCTCGACCAGCCCGGTCTGGAACGCGGTGTACGCGCCCGAGCACAAGCCCATCAGCACGAACTCGCGCACCCCGAAACGCTCGCGCAGGCTGTGCAGCACCTGCTGTGCGTCGGGCACCGCGCTGTCCGGGTAAGGATGATTCTCGCGCCCGGCGCCGCGTTGCACGCTGTCGCCCAGGCCCTCCAGGTCGCAGCGCACCGTCGGGAAACCGAGCGCGGCCAGTTCGCGCGCCAGCATCACGTACAGCCGGTTCGGGCCCACGTGGTGCACCGTGCCGGAGTTGAACAGCACGACCATCGGCCGCGTGGAAGACTCTGCAGGGGCATCGGCCTGCACATGCAGCCCGAACAGCTGCCCCTCGGTGCCGAGCGCGCACAGCGTCTCGGTCAGCGCCACCGTGCGGCCATCGGCCGTCGCATGCGTGAAGCGCGCCTGCGTCGCCCCCTCCGGTGACGGCAACAGCGGCACCGCCGCCTCGCGCAGCGCCGTCTGCGCCACCATCCACTGCACGATGCTGTCGAGCGCCTGGCGCGGCACGACGGTGTGCACCGGCTCGGCCATCATGTCGGCATAGCCGGCGCAGGCGATCGCATCGGTCGCGATGCCGAGCGTCATCAGGTGCTCGCGCAGCGCGTCCTCCTCGCCGATCAGGTCGTCGCGCGCGACCAGCAGCGCGCGGCCGCTGACGCGCAGCGCCTCGCGCGTCAGCTGCACGGCCTTCACGGCATCCTGCGTCTCGCGGCTCATCAGGAAGCCCGCCGGCTCCAGCGGCGCACTCACCGGCCGCTGCCCGCCACCGGCCGCCATGTCGAGCGCCTGCATCTCGCGCACATGGCGCCGGCCCGAGGCACACACGTTCCACAACACCAGCCAGTCGACCTCGCGCTGCGCGGCGACCAGCGCCGCGAGCGTCGCGCCCAGCCGCACGCCGAGCAGCCCGACGCGCGCGCTGCCGCTGAGCGACTGCGCGGCGGCGATCGCCGCATGCACATCGTCCTGCCAGCGCTGCAGCCGGCCGGCGTCGGTCTCCAGCCCCGGCGAATCGCCGGTGCCGTGGTAGTCGAAGCGCAGCGCCGGCACGCCGGAGCGCGCGAGGTCGTCGGCCAGGTGGCGCAGCGAGCGGTGGCCGTGCGCGTACTCGTAGCCCATCGGGTTGCAGATCACGACGACCGCGTCGCGGCGCGGCACCGCATCGGCCACGTGGTACCAGCCGAACAGCGGCTGCTCGGCGCTGCCGAGCATCAGCGGCTCGCGCCTCACCTCGGGGCGCCGCGCGGCGTCCGGCTGCAACGGGATGTCGTCAGTCCGCACGGACGGTCACCGTCTCTCGCAGGTTCAGCGCACCGAGGTGCGCCTTGAACTTGCGCGGCGCGGCGTCCAGCGGACGAAAGCGCAGCGTGCGGCGCGACTGCGGCGCCATGTGGAAATGAAGATCGTCGGCCGCGTAGCCGGCGCATTCGACGTGCAGCGAGTGGATGAGCGCGGTGCTCTGCAGCGTCACCTCGACGCTGCCGTCATCGAGGCGCGCGGCCTGCGCCGTCAACGCACCGGCGCGCTGCGGCGGCAGGTTCAGCCCGTGCGGAAAGTGGAAATCCTCGGCCAGCGTCTCGCCCGCTTCGTTCTTCAGCCGCGCGACCGCCACATCGTGCTGCGGCGGCCCGAAGCGGTACGCATACGCGGTGTCGGCGAAGTGGCCGACCAGCGCATCGGCCTGCAGCGCGAGGCTTTCGTTCGCGGCCAGCATCACGCCGATGCCGCCACCGGCGGTGCGCACCTGGCCGTCCTGGTACAGCGCGAACTCGACGCTGCCCGCGAACGGCGCAGCGCCCTCGTTGTGCACCTGCAGCTGCAGCCCGTCGAGCCCGCCGTCGGTGATCAGCACGGTGCGCGGTGCCCAGGCGCGCTTCAGCACCCAGTACACCGCCTTCGGCCGGCCGGTGCTGTCGATCAGCCCCCAGCCGGCGCCCGGCCACAGGTCCTTCAGGAACCAGACCAGGCCGCCGCCGCAGACGCTGCCCGGTGCGCGCCATTCGGCGAACACGCGCTTCAGCACCTCGCCGGTCACCGCGCGCGAGAGCGCGAGGTAGCGCGCGATGTCGGTGCTGCGCAGCGCGACCGGATCGAGCCCGGTGAGTTCGCGCAGGTAGTGGTCGCGGATGTCCTCGAAATCCCAGCCGGCGCCGTTGTCGCGCGGCTGGCGCTGCTTCCACAGCGGATGGTGCGGAGCGATCGTCGGGTGGCCGCCCATCAGCTCGATGGTCTCGGGCTCGGGCACGTGCGAGAAGCCGAGGCACTCGGTCGTGAACTTGACGCCCGCGTGCTTCACATCGCTGAGCGGGCGGCGGTAGGCGCCGACGCCGTAGTAGTGCGAAATGCCGACGCCCACATGGAAGGGCAGTGCGCCCTCGCACGGCGACGAGCGGAAGTACGGCACGCCGGCGTGGCGGCTCGCGCAATGCGCCGGCAGCGTCTCGCTGAAGAAATCGTTGCTCCACTCCGAGGCCGGCAAGCCCAGCATCGCGGCCTGCTGCTCGACCTCGCTGCCACCGCAGTACGCGGCGATGCACGGGTGCGCCTGCAGGCGCTGGAGCTGCTGCTCGGCCTCGCGCTCGATCTCGGCGCGGAAGGCTTCGTCGGCAACCGGGTAGTCCATGTTGGCGAACATGAAGTCCTGCCACACCAGGATGCCGAGCTCGTCGCACAGCGCGTAGAACGCGTCCGACTCGTAGGTCATCGTGCCGCCGATGCGCAGCATGTTCAGGCCGCCGTCGCGCGCGAGCGTCAGCGTGCGGCGCAGTTGCAGCGGGTCGCCGTGCAAGCACAGGAAATCGTCGGTCGTCCAGCAGGCGCCGCGGCAGAACACGGGGGTGCCGTTGACCTGGAACTGCACGAGGCCATCGTCGCGCCGCACCTCGACCTGGCGGAAGCCGATGCGGCCGCGGTCGATCGAATGCCATTGCGTGCCCTGGCGCAGTTCGATCGCGCAGTCGTGCAATGCCGGCGCGCCGTGCGTGTGCGGCCACCACAGCGGCACATCGGGCAGCCGCAGATCGGCCGACAGCGTGTCGCCGTCGAGCGCGAGCGCATGAGTCTGGTCGCCGATGCGCAAGCGCGCCTCGGCCACATCGCTGCCGGCCGTCAGCGTGGCGCTCAGCCGCAGCCGGGCCACGCCACCCGCGGCATCGCACTGCAGGTCGATCGATGCGAGGCCGCCCGGCGACACCGTCTCCAGCCACACCGGTTTCCACACGCCGACCGGGTGGATCGGCGGCGTCCAGCCGGGGATGCGGCCGAGCAGCGTGGTGCGCACCCAGCGCAGGTTCTGCGCGTCGACCAGCGCGGTCTTCCAGCGCGGGCGCGGCTTGCGCGTCGCGAGTTCGGCGTCGAGCGAGCGAAAGCGGATGCGCAGCTCGTTGTCGGGCCGCAGCCTGGCGGTCACGTCGACCCGCTCGGTCGTGAACATGTTGCGGGTGCTCAGCACCGGCTCGTCGTTCAGCCACACGTCGGCGATGCCGGCGAGGCCGTCGAAGCGCAGTTGCTGGCGGTCGCCGCTGCGCTGTGCAGGCGCCTTGAAGCGGCAGCGGTACCACCAGTCCTGCGTGTCGTAGCGACCATGTGGCGTGTCAAGCTCGACGCCGAGGCTCGCGCCGACGGTGCCGAGTTCACGCACCGGCGCCCAGGCCAAGCCCTCAGCCGCACCCGCGGCGATCTCCCAGCCGCTGTCCAGTGCGATCGCCGAGTTCATGGCCGCGTGCGTCACCCGTGCCGGCGCTTCAGCTCGCCGATACCCTGTGCCCAGGCCTCGCCCATCGCGTCGATCGGCGACAGGTCGAGCGCCTTCTTGCGCGCCATCGAGCGCGCGAGCTGGAACTGGAAGGCCTTCGCGGTCTGCGAGATCTGCGCGAACGCATCGGCCGATGCGGCCACGTCGACGCCCTGCGCGGCCAGCCAGCGCAGGTAGGTCTCGGACAACTCGAAGCACGCGCCGTACTGGCGCAGCGTCGCGAACGAATAGGTGTGGAAGACCGCGATGTCGGACTGCATCAGCCAGTCGAGGTCTTTCGCGAACTGCGTCTTGAAGCGCTCGAACGGGTTGGTCGCCGGCACGCGCGTCAGGTGCTTGCGCAGCAGCGTGAGCGAGCCGTCGACGAGTGCCGCGCCGGTCGGCGGCGTGAAGTTCGGCCGCGCCTTCAGGTACTCGATGTACGGCGGCAGCATGCGCTCGTGCACCAGCCCGTCGAGCTGGAACACGTCTCGGAAGTCATCGCCTTCCAGCGCGTAGAAGCCCTGGTTGTGGAAGTAGTCCATGCGACGCGCCTTCACGTCGATCGCATTGACGCCGACCGTCGACTTGGTGTGCGCGAGCCGGTAGGCCGAGCCGGCGGTGTCCGGCAGGAACCACGAGTCCAGCTCGACCAGCACCGGCCGGCCTTGCGCGACCTGGTCCTCGATGTGGTCGACGAGCGGCCGCCACACCGCGAGTTCCTGGATGTCGACACCGTACAGGTCGTACAGGTCGCCATCAGGGAACTTGAAGAAGGTCCACTGGTCGCCTTCGAAGTCGACGCCGAGCGTAAACGCGAGCGCCGGCACCGGGTCGTGGCCGAGGCCGTGCAGCAGCTCGATCAGCACGTCGGCGTAGCAGTTGGTCTCGGCCCAGGTGCGCGGCGCGGTGTGGATCGGGTGGCGCTGGAAGCTCGCCGGCTCGATCGGCAGGACACGTTTCATGCGGCCCTCGTCACGCCATCGCAAGCTGTTGGCGCACCTCGTGCGGCCAGCGCTTCGGATCGAACCCGTGCGTCTTCAGCAGCGCGAGCGCGATGCGTTCGAGCCCGAAGCCGATGCAGGCGGTGTGGGCCGGCGTGCCGTCGGCCTGCAGGATGTCGAACGAGATGCCGAAGTGGTCGAGGTGGTAGTTGCACGAGGTGATCGCGGTCGGCTTGTCTTCCTTGCAGATCGGCACCACCAGTTCGTACTTCAGGTCCTGCTCGCGCTGCGTGGCCTTCATGATGCGCGCGCCGCGGCCGAAGAACGGGTCGTCGGCAAGAACTTTCTTGACCGGCAGGCCCACCGATTCGAGGATGGCCTGGCCGCGCGCGAGCCAGTCGTTGCGGTGGTTCAGCGCCTGGTCGGGGGTGCCGAGGCGCACGAACTCGCGCTGGCGGAAGATCTGCATGCGCGCCGGATCGTCCGACGGCTCATGGCGGAACACGAAGGTCTTCAGATCGACGACGCGGCCTTGCGCCGTCAGCGTGCCGGTGGCCGTCGGATACAGCGGGTAGCAGGCGGCCGGCACCAGCATCACCTCGGCCGGCGTCAGCGAGGAAGTCCAGTCTTCCTTGGCTTCGAACTTGCCGAGCATGGCCTGGTGCTCTTTCTCGCCGCCGAGGAAGCTGTGCACCGAGCCCATCAGGTCCGGAAAGTTGTTGATGTGGTCGATGCGCGCGTAGTGCGCCCGCGGAAAGATCGGCGGAAAGCGCATCACCTCGGCGTTCTGGAACGCGCCTTCGCGCGTCACCAGGCCTTCGAACTGGTCGATGATGTTCTCGAAGGTGCCGCTGCGGCCGTAGACGCCGCGCACGCCCGAGGGGATCAGCAGGCCGGCCTCGATCAGCTCGGCCTGGTACTGCTTGTAGGGGTCGTCGTGTTGGGTGCACATGGCAGGAATCCTTGTGGTTCTTCAGCGTTGCACGATCTGCATCGTGGCGCTCTGCCCGAGGATGCGGTCGTTGTTGACCATCAGCGCCGCGCCATACGCATCGCGCAAGTGCCGGCCCAGCGTCAGCTTCGAATCGTTGCGGTAGCCCTGGATGCCGCAGATCAGCATCGCCTTGCCGACCACCTCGACCACGAACTGCGAGGCCGTCAGCTTCAGGTTGTTGATGTTGATCGCGAAGCTGAAGCCCGAGTAGGCCTCGGGATCGTTGGCGATCAGCACGTCGTGGTACTCGCGCAGCGTCTGGTACACGCCGCCGCGCATCGAGAACAGCACCGTGTCGAGCTCCGCCAGGCGCGTCGCCGAGATCGGCGTCACGCTCGGGTTCTTGCGCGCTTCGGCCCGCACCGCGCTGCGCGCACGGCTCACCGCGTCGATCGACAGGCCCAGCCACAGCGAGGCCCACACGACGTGCGAGAACGGGTGCATCGTGCGGCGGTGGATGTCGGCATACGGCTGCGGCAGGATCTGCTCCACTCGCCCTTGTGACTTCAGCACGAAGCCTTCGCTGCAGGTGCCGCGGAAGCCGAGCGTGTCCCAGCCCGAGAGCTTGGTCAGCTCGTAGTCGCTCTTGCGCACCAGCACCTGCACCTGGTCGTTGCGCGCCGCGTCTTCCGACTTGCGGCAGGTCACCAGGATCGCGTCCGCGGTGGCGCCGTACGAGATCACCGGCGTCTGCTTCTCGAGCGTGAAGCGGTCGCCAGTCACCTGCACCGCGCACAGGCTGGAGCGCACGTCGCCGCCGATGCCCAGCTCGGTCGTGGCCGACGCGATCAGGTATTGGTGCTCGACCATCTCGCGGGCATAGCCGCGGAAGAATTCGGAATCGAGCGCGTGGTGCACGATGCAGCCGACCTGGATCTGGTGCATCGCGAAGATCATCGCGGTCGAGCCGCAGTACTGGCCCAGCACCTCGCAGATCTGCGACAGGTCGCTGATGTTCAGCCCCATGCCGCCGTACTCCACCGGCACGTAGCAGCTCAGCAGCTTCTGCTGCTTCAGCGCCGCATAGGCCTCGTGCGGAAAGCGCGCGTCGCGGTCCACCTCGGCGGCGTGCGGCGCGATGATGTCGCGGCCGATGCCGTGCAGCCCTTCGAGCAAGGCAGGCAGTTGGGGGCTGAGTCGGGTGGGTTGCGACATATCGTCTCCAGGAATGGCGGCAATGCAGCGCTCAGGCGCTGACGAGTTCTTCGATGGCTTCGGACAGCGAGCGGATGCTCTCGAAGGTCTTGCGGCCGAGCATCTTGTCGGAGAACTCGATGTCGAATTCGTCTTCGAGCGCCAGCATCAGGTTGACCGTCGTCAGCGAGGTCAGCCCGGCGGCGTACAGGTCGCTGTCGTCGGTCAGCGTGGCGGCGTCCACCGACAGGCGGGCGTGCTTGGCGATGACGGAACGGATCTTGTCGGTGTGCATGTCGATGTCCTGCAGTTCAAGGGAAAGGGTTCTGCCGCGCGGCCCGTGCCGCGCAGCGTCAAGAAAGAATTCAGACGGTCTGGCGGGCGCGCTGCACGTACCAGCCGATCGCCTCGAGCAGCCCGGCGCGCACGTCGTGGCTGGGTTGGTAGCCGAGCAGCCGGCGCGCCTTCGACACGTCGGCCAGCGAGTGGCGCACGTCGCCCTCACGGAACGAGGCGTACTGCGGCGGCTCGACGCGCAGCGCCGGGCATTCGCGCAGCAGCGCCTCGGCGAGCGCGCCGTGCAGTTGGTTCAGCGTGGTGCGGTCGCCCACCGCCACGTTGAACACCTGGTTCGATGCCTCGGGCTCCTCGCAGAGGCCGGCGCGCAGGTTGGCCTGCACCGCGTTCGTCACGAAGCAGAAGTCGCGCGAGGTCTCGCCGTCGCCGTTGATCACGCAGCGCGAGCCTTCGAGCATCTGCGCCGCCCAGCGCGGGATCACCGCGGCATAGGCGCCGTTCGGATCCTGGCGCGGGCCGAACACGTTGAAGTAGCGCAGCCCGATCGTCGACAGCCCGTAGCAGCGGCCGAACACCTCGGCATACAGCTCGTTCAGGTACTTGGTGACGGCGTACGGCGACAGCGGCCGGCCGATGGTGTCCTCGACCTTCGGCAGCGCCGGCGAATCGCCGTACGTCGAACTCGACGCGGCATAGACGAAGCGCTTCGCGCCGGCGGTGCGCGCGGCTTCGAGCATCGTCAGGAAGCCGGTCGCGTTCGAGCGGTGCGTGGTCAGCGGGTCCTTGATGGAACGCGGCACCGAGCCGAGCGCGGCCTGGTGCAGCACGATCTCGGCGCCGTCGCAGGCCTGTGTGCAGCTCGCGAGGTCGGCGATGTCGCCGCGGATGAAGGTGTGGCGCGACCAGGCCTCCTCGCCGACGAGGCGGCGCACCTCGTCGAGGTTGGCCTGGTGGCCGGTCGAGAAGTTGTCGAGGCTCGTGACCTGCTGGCCGGCGCGCAGCAGGTTCTCCACCAGGTGCGAGCCGATGAAGCCGGCGCTGCCGGTGACGAGCCAGCGGCGCGGCGCGGCGCGCAGCTGCGCGAGCACCGGATCGAGGAATTCGTTGGTCGTCACGTTGGTTTCCATCACAGGCGCCAGACGTTCAGGCCACGCGCGCGCAAGGCTTTCGCATCGGCCTGGCTCTTCACGTCGACGTACAGCCCGTTCGGCACCAGCTTCGCGACGAAGTCGTCGATCGGGCGGGCCTTCAGCGCCTTGTGCGCGACGGCGGCCACCACGGCCTGCGCCTGCGGCAGCGCATCCCAGGCCACCAGGTCGACGCCGTACTCGTGCTTCGCCTCGTCGGCCGCGGCCACCGGGTCGTGCACGTGCACCGTCACGCCGTAGCTTTCGAGCTCGCGCACCACGTCGATCACCTTCGAGTTGCGCAGGTCCGGGCAGTCTTCCTTGAAGGTCAGGCCCAGCACGATGACGTCGGCGCCCTTCACCTGGAAGCCGGCCTGGATCAGGTTCTTGATGGTCTGCTCGGCCACGTACTTGGCCATGCCGTCGTTGATGCGACGCCCGGCCAGGATGACCTGCGGGTGGTAGCCCAGGCGCTCGGCCTTGTGCGTCAGGTAGTACGGGTCGACGCCGATGCAATGCCCGCCGACCAGGCCCGGGCGGAACGGCAGGAAGTTCCACTTCGTGCCGGCGGCTTCCAGCACCTCGAGCGTGTCGATGCCGATGCGGTGGAAGATCAGCGAGAGCTCGTTGACGAGCGCGATGTTCAGGTCGCGCTGGGTGTTCTCGATCACCTTCGCGGCCTCGGCCACCTTGATGCTGGTGGCCTTGTAGACGCCGGCGGTGATGACGCTGCCGTACATCTCGGCGACCAGCTTCAGCGTGTCCGGCGTGTCGCCCGACACCACCTTGGTGATGGTCGTCAGCGTGTGCAGCTTGTCGCCCGGGTTGATGCGCTCGGGGGAATATCCGACGAAGAAATCCTGCTTCCACTTGAGGCCGGATTCGCGCTCGATGATCGGAATGCAGACCTCTTCGGTCGCGCCCGGGTAGACGGTGGATTCGAAGACGATGGTCGCGCCGCGCTTCAGGTTGCGGCCGACCGAGGTGCTGGAACCTACCAGCGGCGACAGGTCGGGGTTGTGGGCGTCGTCCACGGGCGTCGGCACTGCGACGACGATGAAATCGGCCTCTTTCAGCGCGGCGGGATCGGTGGTGGGGTGCAGCTGGCTCGCGGCCTTCAGCGCCTCGGTGCTGACTTCACCGGTCGGGTCGATGTGTTCGCGGTATGCGGCGATTTTGGCGGCCGACAAATCAAACCCGATGGTCTTGTATTTCTTGCCGAATTCAACTGCCAGCGGCAATCCGACATACCCCAGGCCGACGATAGCAACGGTGGTCATGATTCTTTTGTTTGAAAGTGGTGCCGCGAATCTCGCCGCGACGTATTGAAAAAGCCCAGCGTTGCCATGGAAAAGAGCACGGTGCCGGACGACAGACGAATCGTAGATGACGTGTTTGACAAAACCCGCCCTGATTACCGATACAAGCTCCGGACCTCGCTGACGCTCCCAATTTGAATGGTGCGGATGATCGGAGAACCCCCCCACAGCGCCAATCCCTGAGTTGTGGGGTCCGCCGAAACGAGCACAGGTTCTCCGCAGGTATCTCCGGCGCCCTTCGCACCCACCCGCACGGGGCCGAAGCCCCTGCAAGTTCTGCCAGGCGGGCACTCCGGACCGGCACACTTTTCCGATTGTTTTTGTAACAGCGCTCCCGCGAACGAGGGGGTGCGTGGCGCGCCCCGGAACGGCAGGCGAAGCGGCCGGCGTTGCACGCGACCGACAGTCCGGCGCCACGATGTCAACCATTCGGACATCCGATGGATGGACTGTGTGCGCTGCACCACGAATCGCGGCGAGCGAACGCCCACACGCCGAACGGCCGTCGGCAGCAAGCCACAAGCATCTGTAACCTGTCTATCCCACATCTGGACACAGGTTGGTGAGTGGGTGCCAACACAATCCGCTTCGGCCACCGTCCGTGTCGGATCGTGGTGTTAGCTGGAAGCCGCGATGTCCCCGACCCCGATCTCCGCCCTGTCTTGTGTCTCGAAGTATCTGACGCTGTTCGCGCTCGGTGCGGCCCTCGCGGCCTGCGGTGGCAAGGGCGATGACGCCGCCGCCCCTTCCCCCGAACCGCAGATGTCGGTGCTGTCGATCAACCGCGTCGGCCAGGGCAGCATCGCATCGACGCCGAACGGCATCGACTGCGGCACCGACTGTTCCGGCTCGTACGCGAAGGACACCGAGGTCACGCTGCATGCCGCGGCGGCCCAGGGCAACCAGTTCGCCGGTTGGAGCGGCGTCGGCATCGACTGCGCAGGCACCGGCGATTGCAGCGTGATGCTCGACCAGTCGAAGTCGCTGGTCGCGACCTTCAGCGCCGTCAATGCAGCCGAGTACCCGCTCGACGTGGCGATCGCCGGCTCCGGAAGCGTCGCCGGCACCGCGCCGTTCTCGTGCAGCAGCGCCACCGACTGCGGCGGCACCTACACCGCCGGCACCGTCGTCACGCTGACGGCCACGCCCGCCTCCGGCTACACCGTCGGCGCATGGACCGTCAACGGCAGCACCTGCAGCGGCAGCACCTGCCAGGTCACGATGAGCACGGCGCGCAACGTCAGCGTCAGCTTCACGGCCGTGGCGGTGCCCACCTATGCGCTCGGCGTCACGGTGACCGGCTCGGGCTCGGTCAGCTCGTCGCCGGCCGGCATCTCGTGCGGCAGCACCTGCGCGCACACCTACAACCAGAACACCGTCGTCACGCTGAGCGCCACGCCGGCCAGCGGCTATTCGTTCGCCGGCTGGAGCGGCGCGGGCTGCTCGGGCACCAACACCTGCGTGGTGACGATGTCGGCCGCGCGCACGGTGGCGGCCAGCTTCACCGCGATCCCGGCCAGCAGCTTCGCATTGACCACCACCGTGACCGGCACCGGCCAGGGCACGCTGACATCGAACCCGTCCGGCATCAACTGCCCGACCACCTGCAGCAGCACGCTGGCGTCCGGCACCAGCGTGACGCTGACGGCCACCCGCAGCAACAGCAGCACGACCTTCAGCGGCTGGACCGGCGCCTGTGCATCGACCGGCACCGTGACGGCCAGCGGCGGCAGCTGCACCGTGCAGGTCAGCGCCGCGACGCAGGCCGGCGCGGTGTTCACGCTGGACACCTACGCGCTGGCCGTCACCAAGGTGGGCAGCGGCACGGTCGCGTCGAGCGGCGGCAACATCGCCTGCGGCAGCACCTGCGCCGCGAGCTTCAGCGCCGGCACCGCCGTCACGCTGACCGCCACGCCGGCCAGCGGCTACACCTTCACCGCCTGGGGCGGCGCCTGCACGGGCAGCAACAGCACCTGCGCGCTGACGATGAACGCCGCGAAGTCGGTCTCCGCGACCTTCACCGCGACCAGCACCGGTGGTGGTGGTGGCGGCACCAGCGGCAAGAGCTGGTTCGTCGCGACCACCGGCAGCGACAGCGCGGCCGGCACGCTGGCGGCACCGTTCAAGACCCTGACCAAGGCGGTCGGCGTCGCGACCGCGGGCGACATCATCGAGGTGCGCGCCGGCACCTACTCCGAGGCGGTGGTGATCCGCACCGCCGGCACCTCCACCGCCCGCATCACGATGCGCGGCTACAACGGCGAGCGCCCGGTGCTGCAGCGCACCGGCGCCGGCCCGACGATCTACTTCTACAACAGCGCCTGCGACGAAGACGCCATCGGCAGCGGCACCGGCAACACCGACTGCTTCGCCAGTTGGTGGACGATCCAGGGCCTGGAAGTGCGCGGCAGCACGACCGGCGGCGACGACGGCAACGTGATCAAGATCGACACCGCGAAGGTCCGCATCCAGGGCAACACGCTGTGCTGCAGCGTCGCCGACATCGTCAAGCTGGTGCGCACCGCGAATGACGTCGAGGTGCTGGACAACGAGATCTACCAGAGCAGCAGCGTCGTGACGCCGGGCACCAATGCGCAGGGCGTGGACATCGTCGGCGCCAACAACACCCGCGTGGCCGGCAACTACGTGCACGACGTGCCCGATTTCGGCATGTACGCCAAGGGCAACGCCCGCAACACGGTCTTCGAGAACAACCTGCTCTACAACATCGGGCGCAGCGACAACGGCCACGCGATCATGCTCGGCCAGGAGACCGACACCGATCGCCTGGTCGACGGCGTCTACGAGAGCTACGACGGCATCGTGCGCAACAACGTGGTCGTCAACGCCACCTGGGCCTGCGTCGCGACCTCGTCGTCGTCGAACGTGCGCATCTACAACAACAGCTGCTACAACACCGCCACCGCCGGCCAGGGCTCGATCTTCGTGTCGAACGAGTCGGAGATCGGCACCAAGGGCGTCAACATCGAGATCTACAACAACATCATCTACGGCTCGGCCGGACGCCCGCTGATCAAGGTGAACGCCGACGCGCTGGCCGATTTTGCGACGCTGCGCATCGACGGCAACATCTACTGGGTGACCGGCGGCGCGCCGACCTTCGTGCTGAAGGACAACAGCGTGTCGGCGTCGCTGTGGGCCCTGCAGTACGCGACCGCGAGCTCCGGCCGCACCGACACCAGCCGCATCGTCGACCCGAAGTACGCCAGCACCGCCGTGACCGGCGCGACCAGCCGGCCGCTGACGCTGTCGACCGGCAGCCCGGCGATCAACACCGGCGTCGCGACCCCGCTCGTCACGACCGACTACATCGGCACCGCTCGACCGCTGAACGGCAAGATCGACGTCGGCGCCTACGAATATTGACCCCCCCGAAGCGCCTTCGGCGCCTCCCCCCAAGGGGGCGCCGCCAGCGGCCCGGCAAAGCCGGTTCCGCGGCGTCTGCTGGGCTTTCTTGAGTTTTTGGAAGCACGCATGAAGCACTTTCGCCTGTTGGCTGCCCTCGCGGTCGCATTGACCCTCGCTGCCTGCGGCAAGGGCGAGGACGACACCCCCGCCACCGCCGACCAGGCCACGCTGACGGTCAGCCGCGTCGGCCAGGGCCAGGTGCAGTCCAGCCCCGGCGGCATCGACTGCGGCAGCGTCTGCGCGAAGAGCTTCTCGGCCGGTGCGTCGGTGACGCTGAGCGCCGAACCGGCCAGCGGCTACGACTTCATCGGCTGGAGCGGCAGCGCGCTCGATTGCAAGGGCAACGGCGACTGCGCGGTGACGGTCGAGGCGTCGAAGGCGGTGACCGCCACCTTCAGCCAGCAAGCCGCCACCCGCTTCAACCTCGCGCTGACGATCGCCGGCAGCGGCAGCATCGCCGCCGACGTCGGCGGCCTGACCTGCGCCACCGCCAGCGATTGCATCGGCAACTACGCGGCCAACACCGCCGTCACGCTGACCGCGACGCCGGCCACCGGCTACGCCTTCAGCGGCTGGAGCGGCAGCGGCCTCGCCTGCACCGGCAGCAGCTGCCAGGTGCAGATGAGCAGCGCGCGCTCGGTCACCGCCACCTTCACCGCGGTGCCGACCGCGAACTTCGCGCTCAACGTGATCCTGAGCGGCTCGGGCAGCGTCAGCTCGTCGCCGGCCGGCATCAGCTGCGGCACGGTCTGCAACAAGAGCTTCGCGCAGGGCAGCAGCGTCACGCTGACCGCGTCGGCTGGCAGCGGCTTCACGTTCAGCGGCTGGAGCGGTGCGGGCTGCACCGGCTCCGGCACCTGCAAGGTGACGATGAGCAATGCGCAGAGCGTCACCGCGAGCTTCACGCCGACGCCCGTCGGCATGGCGGCCATCAACGTCAAGGTCGACGGCAGCGGCAGCGTGCTGTCGGCACCGTCGGGCATCAACTGCCCCGGCGACTGCAGCGAATCGCTGCCGATGGGCACGCAGGTCAAGCTGACCGCGCAGGCCGCCGCGAAGCAGCGCTTCACCGGCTGGACCTCCGGCTGCACCGGCACCGACGCCACCTGCAACGTCACGCTGTCGAGCGCGACCTCGGTCAACGCAGGCTTCCAGGCCATCACGTACACGCTGACCGCGACCAAGACCGGCTCCGGCAGCATCACCTCGTCGACCGGCGGATTGAATTGCGGCGCGACCTGCGCCGTGAGCCTGGAGACCGGCACCGCGACCACGCTGACCGCGACGCCGGCCGACGGCTTCCAGTTCGCGTCCTGGGGCGGCGCCTGCGCGAGCAGCAAGGTCGCGACCTGCAGCCTGACGATGAGCGCGAACCAGGCGGTCAGCGCGAGCTTCACCGAGAAGCCGAAGTACACGCTGACGGTCGCGACCGCCGGCACCGGCAGCGGCACCGTGTCGATCGCGACGCCGACCGGCCTCGCCTGCGGCGCGTCGTGCACGCAGAACTTCACGTCGGGCACCGTCGTGACGCTGAATGCCGCCGCCGGCAGCAGCGCCAGCTTCAGCGGCTGGAGCGGCGCCTGCACCGGCACCGGCGCCTGCACGGTGACGATGTCGCAGGCGGCGTCGGTCACCGCGAGCTTCGCGTCGACCGCACCCGCCGACACCACACCGCCCACCGTCTCGAGCACGACGCCGGCCACCGGCGGCACCTCGATCGGCATCGCGACCACCGTGTCGGTGACCTTCTCCGAAGCCGTCAACTGCAGCACCGTGACGAGCGCGAGCCTGGGCATCACGGGTGTCAGCGGCACGGTCTCGTGCAGCGGCTCGACCGCGATCTTCACGCCGGCCGCGAGCCTGGCCTACGCGACGAGCTACACCGCGCAGGTCACGACCGCGGTGAAGGACACCGCCGGCAACGCGATGGCCGCCGCGAAATCGTGGGCCTTCACGACCGGCGCCGCGCCGGTCGCCGGCGGCGCGTTCAGCTTCATGGCCTACGGCGACAGCCGCTCGGGCAACGGCTGCGACGGCAACGTGGCGCACATGGCGCTGGTCAGCCGCATGGTGGCCGAGCCGGCGTCGTTCGTGTTCAACCTCGGCGACATGATCACCGGCTACGACAAGTCGACCAACTGGATCCAGCGTGGCGACTGCCCGAGCGATGCATCCAAGGGCAGCTTCAAGGAAATCATCGCGCCGCTGCAGACCAAGACGCCGGCGGCGGGCCTGCCGGTCTTCTACTACCCGGTGGTCGGCAACCACGACGACAACTTCGGCGACGGCTGGTACCCCGACAAGTTCGGCGACGGCTTCTGCAGCGTGTTCGACCCGAAGCAGCTGGTGCCGAACCACACGCAGAGCAAGGCGTACTTCAAGGACTGGACGACCTCGGCCATCAAGCACTACAGCGATGCCGAGTTCTACACCGCCGCCTGCGCAACCACGCGCAACGGCGTCTACCCGGACTTCATGTACTACTCGTTCGACTACAAGAACACCCACTTCGTCGTGCTGCGGATCAACTCCGACTACTTCGACCTGATGGAGTGCTCGAGCAACTGCACCGCCGCCAACGAAGGCAACTACGACGCCTACTACTACAAGCACCAGCTCGACTGGCTGCGCTACGACCTGGCGAAGGCGGTGGCCAACACCGCCATCCAGAACACCGTGGTGCTGATGCACGCGCCGGTGATCTCGTACTCCGACGGCCATGCGCCGGTGGCCTCGTGGCCGACGCTGGTCAAGGAGTTCAGCAAGTACAAGGTGAAGATGGTGATCTCGGGCCACAGCCACGTGTACGAGCGCTCGGTGCCGGTGTATGCCGACGATGCCAACCCGAACGGCGTGCGCGACGATGCCAAGGGCACCGTCTACGTGGTGACCGGCGGCGGCGGCTCGGCGCTGGCCGGCTTCAAGACGCTGGGGCCGCTGAATGCGAAGGCGACCGCGGCGCACCACTACATGAAGCTGGACGTGAACGGCAGCACGTTGACGGTGAAGACGATCGGCAAGGACGGCACCGTCCTCGACTCGTTCTCTCGATAACTTGAAGGATGCGGCGGCCACCCTGAGTGAGGGGGTGGGCCGGCGCAGGGCCACGGCCTTGTCAGACAATCGGGACTCGCCCGGGTATCGCCCGGGCGCGGTCGTTTTCCGAGGTCTCCGTGGTCATCAGCAGAATCCAGCAGTTCGCGGCAGCCGCCGCATTCGTCGTCGTCGGCCTGGCCGGGTGCAGCGGGGGCGGCGGTGGCAGTTCCAGTGACGGCGGCAACGGCGGCGAGCCGACCGGCCCGCAGCTCACGCTGCAGGCGCACGTCGACGGCTCCGGCAGCATCACCTCGACGGTGGCCGGGCTGGGCTGCAGCAGCGACTGCAGCGTCTCGCTGACCCAGGGCACCAGCTTCGTGCTGAACGCCGTGCCGGGCACCGGCTACGTGTTCAGCGGCTGGGGCGGCGCCTGCAGCGGCACCGGTGGCTGCACCGTGACGATGAGCGCGGCCGCGATCGTGAGCGCGAGCTTCACGCCCGGCGGCAGCTCCAGCGGCAAGAGCTGGTTCGTCGCCACCACCGGCAGCGACAGCGCGGCCGGCACGCTGGCGGCACCGTTCAAGACGATCACGAAGGCGGTCGGTGTCGCGACCGCCGGCGACACCATCGAAGTGCGTGCCGGCAGCTACACCGAAGCGGTCGTGATCCGCACGGCCGGCACGGCCACCGCGCGCATCACGCTGCGCGGCTACAGCGCCGACCTGCCGGCGCGCCCGGTGCTGCAGCGCACCGGCACCGGCCCGACGATCTACTTCTACAACGACGCCTGCGATGAAGACACCATCGGCAGCGGCAGCGGCAATGTCGATTGCTTCGCCAGCTGGTGGACGGTGCAGGGGCTCGAGGTGCGCGGCAGCACGACCGGTGGCGACGACGGCAACGTGATCAAGATCGACACCGCGAAGGTGCGCATCCAGGGCAACAAGCTGTGTTGCAGCAACGCCGACGTGGTCAAGCTGGTGCGCACCGCGAATGATGTCGAGGTGCTGGACAACGAGATCTTCCAGAACTCCGGCACGGTGACGCCCGGCAGCAACGCGCAGGGCATCGACATCGTCGGCGCCAACAACACCCGCGTGGCCGGCAACTACGTGCACGACGTGCCCGATTTCGGCATGTACGCGAAGGGCAATGCGCGCAGCACGATCTTCGAGAACAACTTGCTGGTGAACATCGGCCGCGCCGACAACGGCCACGCGATCATGCTGGGCCAGGAGACCGATTCGGACCGGCTGGCCGACGGCCGCTACGAGAGCTACGACGGCATCGTGCGCAACAACGTCGTGGTGAACGCCACCTGGGCCTGCGTCGCGACCTCGTCGTCGTCGAACGTGCGCATCTACAACAACAGCTGCTTCAACACGGCCACCGCCGGCCAGGGCTCGATCTTCCTGTCCAACGAATCGGAAGTGCAGCAGGCCGGCACCAACGTCGAGATCGTCAACAACATCATCTACGGCGCGGCGGGCCGGCCGGTGATCAAGGTCAACGACGATGCGCTGACCGACTTCACGACGCTGCGCATCAGCGGCAACATCTACTGGACGAGCAACGGCGCGCCGACCTTCTCGCTGAAGGGCACGGACGTGCCGGCGGGGCAGTGGTCGACGCTGTACAACACCATCACCGGCCTCACCGATGCGAGCCGCGTGCTCGACCCTCAGTTCGCGACCACCGGCGGCGGCACCCCGTTGACGCTGAAGGCCACGAGCCCGGCCATCAACACCGGCGTGCCGACTGCGCTGGTGGCGAAGGATTTCCTCGCCACGGCGCGGCCGCAGGGCGGCAAGATCGATGTTGGCGCTTATGAATACTGATCGGAGCACGGTGATGCATCGCTTCTTCCACATCACGCTGGCCGTCCTGGCGGCGATCGCGGCCTGCAGCGGCGGCGGTGGCGGCGAGTCGGCGGAAGCCGCGGCGCCGAGCGCGCCCGCCACCGGCGACGGCACGTCGTTCAGCTTCCTGGCCTATGGCGACAGCCGGGCCGGCGGCGGCTGCGACGGCAACGCGACCCACATCAACCTGGTGAGCAAGATGGCGGCCGAGGCCAACACCGCCTTCGTCTTCAACACCGGCGACATGATCACCGGCTACGACAAGTCGACCAACTGGGTGCAGCGTGGCGATTGCGCGGCCGATGCCTCGAAGGGCAGCTTCAAGGAAATCATCGCGCCGCTGCAGAACAAGGCGCCGGCGGCGGGGCTGCCGGTGTACTACTTCCCGGTGGTGGGCAACCACGACGACAACTTCGGCGACGGCTGGTACCCCGACAAGTTCGGCAACGGTTTTTGCGACGTGTTCAGCCAGGCGACGGTGCAGAAGCTGGTACCGAACCACACGCAGTCCAAGGCCTACTTCCAGGACTGGACGCGCCCCGACATCCAGCACCTGACCGACAGCGCGTTCTACGCGTCGGCCTGCGCGAAGGTCCGTGGCGTGTATGCGGAGTTCATGTACTACTCGTTCGACTACAAGAACACGCACTTCACGGTGATGCACCTGAACTCGGACTACTACAACCTGATGGAGTGTTCGAACACCTGCACGGCGGCGAACGAGGGCAACTACGACTCGTACTACTACAAGCACCAGCTCGACTGGCTGCGCTGGGACCTGGCGAAGGCGGCGGCCAACCCGACGATCAAGAACACCATCGTGCTGACGCACGCGCCGCTGGTGACCTACTCCGACGGGCACGCGGCGAACGCGTCATGGAACACGCTGCTGCAGGAGTTCAGCAAGTACAAGGTGAAAATGGTGATCTCGGGCCACAACCATGTGTACGAGCGCTCGGTGCCGGTGTATGCCGACAGCGCGAACCCGGCCGGCGCGCGCGACGACGCGAAGGGCACGGTCTACGTGATCACCGGTGGCGGCGGGTCCGACCTGGCGGGGTTCCGCGCGATCGGCTCGCTGAACGCGAAGGCCACGGCGACCTACCACTACCTGCGGCTCGACGTGAAGGACTCGACCATCACGGTCAAGGCAATCGGTGCCGACGGAAGCGTCGTTGATTCGTTCTCGYGCTGACTGTTCTTTTTGTGCGTGCCGCGAGGAGGCGGGGTGCCCCTCTCCGGTCATGTCCCCCGCGAAACGCCCGCCTCGCGGCAGGCCTTCCGCTCCTCCTTTACTTCCCTCCGAGGGGCACCCCGCCTCCTCGCGGCGCCACCGCTCTCTCACTTCCCCCAAAAAAGCGGCGCGCGCACTCTTGTTTTTGACGAAGTGCACGGTTCGGGGTGGGGAGCTGGGGGGCTCCTCGGAGGGAAGTAAAGGAGGAGCCCGTTGATGGCCGCCAGGCCAGCAACGGGCGGGGGACATGACCGCAGAGGAGCCCCCCAGCTCCCCGCCCCGCGAAGGCAAAAGAAATTACTTCCGCAGCCGAACCAGCTCAGCCTGTGTCTCTTGCCAGAGGTCCATGCCGATGCCAGCGCCGATGCCGGCGTTGACGCGCGTCAGCTTGTCGCGCATGCGCCCTGCTTCCACAGGAGACAGTTCGTTGATCTGCATGCCCTTGGACTTCAGGTCGGCGAGTGCCTTGCCGGCTTCCTCACGCGTGTCCTTGCGCTCGAAATCGCGGCTCGCCTTCGCGGCATCGGCCAACACCTTCTGCTCGTCCTTCGACAACCCGTCCCACCACTTCTTGCTCACCAGCACGATCCACGGGCTGTAGACGTGGTTGGTGATGCTGAGGTACTTCTGCACCTCGAAGAACTTGCTCGACAGGATGGTGTTGTACGGATTTTCCTGGCCGTCGACGGTGTTCGTCTCCAGCGCGCTGAACAGCTCCGAGAACGGCAACGGCACCGCATTGGCACCCAGCGTCTTGAAGCTGTCGAGGTAGACGTTGTTCTGCATCACGCGCAGCTTGACGCCGTTCAGGTCTTCCAGCTTCGTGATCGGCCGCTTGCTGTTGGTCAGGTTGCGGAAGCCGTTCTCCCAGTACGCCAGGCCGACCAGGCCCTTCTCGGTCAGCTTGGCATTCACCTTCTGGCCGATCGGGCCGTCCAGCACCGCGTCGGCTTCCTTCGCGTTGTTGAACAGGAACGGCGTGTCCCACAGCGCCATCTCCTTCGTGATGCCGACCAGTGTCGCGGTCGAGCCGACCATCATCTCCTGCGCGCCGCCGATCAGCGCCTGCTGCATCTGCACGTCCGGGCCGAGCGCGGAGGCGCCGATCGCGCGCACCTTCATCTTGCCGCCCGAGGCCTTCTCGACCTGCTCGGCGAAGAACTTCGCGGCGCGGCCCTGGTTGCTCTGCTCGTTCAGGCCGTAGCCGAAACGGATCAGGCGCGGCTTGATGTCCTGCGCGAAGCCGGCCAGCGGCGCTGCCAATGTAGCGAGCGCGGCGGCGGCCACGAGCGTACGGCGAATCATGTTCATGCTTGTCTCCTCAGGGGGATGGAAGGGAAAGGGGAATCTCTGCACCGTCAGCGCATCCAGTGCACCGGCGCGATCACGATCTGCGGGAACACGACGAACAGCGCCAGGACCAGCACGTAGACCAGCAGGAACGGGTTGACGCCCTTGATCACGCTGCTCATCGACAGCCGGCCCACGCCGGCCACCACGTTCAGCACCGTGCCCACCGGCGGCGTGATCAGCCCGATCGCGCCGTTCAGGATGAACATCAGCCCGAAGTAGACCGGGTCGATGCCGGCCTTCACCGCGATCGGCAGCATCACCGGGCCGAAGATCAGGATCGTCGGCGTCAGGTCGAGCGCGGTGCCGATCAGCACCAGCACGATCATCATCACCGCCATCAGCAGCCGCGGGCTCTCGACCAGCGGGCCCAGCCAGTTCGTCAGCACGCTCGGCAAATCGGCCAGCGTGATCATGTAGCTCGCGACCTGCGCGCCGGCGCACAGGAACATCACGATGGCGGTGGTCTTGGCCGCCCGCTCGAGCACGCCGACGACCTCGGCAATGCGCATCTCGCGGTGCACGAACAAGGCCACCACCAGCGCATAGAAGGCCGCGACCACCGCCGCCTCGGTCGGCGTGAACACGCCGCTCTTCATGCCGCCGATGATGATGATCGGCATCAGCATCGCCCAGAACGCGCGGGCCGTGGCCTTCAGGCGATCGCGCATCGGCAGCGGCGTGCCGCGCGGCAGCTCGATGCGGCGCAGCACCCATTTCCACGCGACGATCAGCCCCACGCCCATCAGCAGCCCCGGCACGATGCCGGAGATGAACAGCGCCGAGATCGAGGTGTTGGTCGTCACGCCGTAGATCACGAACGGCATCGACGGCGGGATGATCGGCGCGATGATCCCGCCCGACGCGATCAGCCCGGCCGAGGTCGCCATCGGGTAGCCCTGCTGGCGCATCATCGGCAGCAGGATGGTGGCGAGCGCCGCGGTATCGGCCAGCGCCGAGCCGCTCATGCTGGCCATCAGCACCGCCGCGCCGATCGCCACGTAGCCGAGCCCGCCGCGGATGTGGCCGACCCAGGCCTGCGCCATGTCGATGATGCGGCGGCTGATGCCGCCCGAGTTCATCAGCTCGCCGGCCAATATGAAGAAGGGCACGGCCAGCAGCGGGAAGCTGTCGATGCCGGCCACCAGGTTCTGCGCCAGCAGCTGGGTGTCCCAGAAACCGAGCACCCAGGCCATGCCGGCGCCGGTGAGCACCAGCGCGAGCGCCATGTTCATGCCGATGCCCATCAGCAGCAGCATGCCGGCCGAGAAGACGACGAAGGCGAGACCTTCTGGCGACATCATTCGACCTCCGCGCCGTGGCCTAGCTGGATCGGCCGGTTGCGCACCAGCTCGATGAGCGCCATCACGCCGATCGCACCGGCGCACAGGAAGGCCGGCAACGGCAGCAGCGCCGCCGGGTAGCCGAGCACCACCGAGTGGCTGTCCATGCCGACCACCACCTGTTGCCACGCGCCCCAGGCCAGCAGCACGCTGGCCAGCACGACCAGCGCGCGGATCAGCACGGTGAGCAGCCGCAACGCGAGCGGCTTGCGCTGCAGCGCGCCCAGCAGGCTGGTGAAGGCCATGTGCTCGCCGAGCGGGTACGCCGCGGTCGCGCCGATGAACACCATCCAGACGAACAGCAGCCGCGACAGCTCCTCACTCGCCACGACGCCGCTGCCGAAGCCGTAGCGCAGCACGACGTTGATGAACACCGCCACCGCCATCACGCCCAGGCAGGCGGCCATCGCCCAGTTGGCGAGGCGCAGCAGCCGGTGCGGCCGCGGGGAAGAGGTTGTTGTCATGGGGTCTCCGTGGCATGCAGCCAGGCCGAGATGCGGGTCTGCAGTTCGGCCAGTGGGGCGGTCGCGTCGACACGCAGCACGAGCGGCTCGCCGACCGGCGATTCGAGCGTCTCGAACTGGCTGTCGACCAGGGTGGCCGAGAAGAAGTGCGACGACGCCCGCGCGGTGACGCGCGCCAGCGCCTGGTCGCGCGTCAGGTCGAGGAACACGAAGCGCAGCGCCGGCGAGGCGGCGCGCAGCTGCTCGCGGTACGCGCGGCGCAAGGCCGAACAGGTGAGCACGATGCCCTGCGGCTGCGCCGCCAGCTCGCCGGCCAGCGTCGCCAGCCAGCCGACGCGGTCGGCATCGGTCAGCGGGATGCCGCGGCTCATCTTGTCGCGGCTGGCCGCGCTGTGGTGGTCATCGCCTTCCACCAAGGGCATGCGCTCGGCGTGCGCGACCACCGCGCCCACCGTCGATTTGCCGCACCCGGCCACGCCCATCATCACCACCGAACCGATCATCTGCCGCCGCACGAGAAACTGTAAAAACAAGGCCTGGGCTGCCCGGCCGGGTACCGGCCAAGACAGCGCTGTCCTCCATCATTTCGATGGAAGGTATCAGGGGAATCACTGCATCATTCGTGTTGCAGGACAGCGCTATCCTAGTCAACAATGGTCCGCCCACCGATGCGGACTTTCCCTGATCGGTCTCCCTGATCCACGCGCCATGACCACCGACGCGAGCCCACTCGCCAGCACAGGCACCAGCACCAGCACCAGCACCAGCACCAGCCCGTCGCGCCCCCGCGCCACCGGCCGCGTGACGCTGGCCGACGTGGCGCGGCTGGCCGAGGTGAGCCCGATCACGGTGTCGCGCGCGCTGCGCGGCGAGCGCGCGGTGCACCCCGACCTGGTCGCGCGCGTCAAGAGCGCGGCGCAGCGCCTGGGCTACGTGCCCGACCCGGCGGCGCGCGCCCTCGCCTCGCGGCACAGCGCGCACGTCGCGGTGCTGATCCCGATGCTGTCGAACGCGCTGTTCGTCGACCTGCTCGAAGAGGTGCAGCGCACACTGCGCGCGGCCGGCTACCAGAGCCTGATCGGCGTCACGCACTACGACATCGGCGAAGAAGAACAGCTGCTGCGCGAGCAGCTGCAGCACCGCCCGGCCGGCCTGATGGTGACCGGGCTCGATCGCAGCGAGGCCACGCGGGCGCTGATCGCGCAGAGCGGCGTGCCCTGCGTGCACCTGATGGAGCTGTCGGAGGTGCCGGGCGTCTACAGCGTCGGCTTCTCGCAGGCCGATGCGGCCGCCACGCTGACGCGCCACCTGCTGTCGCGCGGGCGGCGCCGCATCGCGTTCGCCGCCGCCCAGCTCGACCCGCGCACGATGCAGCGGCGCGAAGGCTGGCGGCGCGAGCTGAAGGCGGCCGGTGCCTACGACGCGACGCTCGAATGGCTGAACCCGGCGCCGTCGTCGCTCGCGCTCGGCGGGCAGATGCTGGAGCAGATCCTCGAGCTGAAACGGCCGGTCGACGCGATCTTCTTCTGCAACGACGACCTCGCCCAGGGCGCGCTGCTGGCCGCGCTGCGGCTGGGCGTCGCGGTGCCGGAGCGCATCGCGATCGCCGGCTTCAACGACCTGACCGGCAGCGATCAGATGCTGCCGGCGCTGACCACCGTGCGCACGCCGCGCGGCGAGGTCGGCGCGGCGGCGGCCCGCATGCTGCTCGCGCTGATGCGCGGCGAAGGCGTCGCGCAGCCGGCGGTGGATGCGGGCTATCAGTTGATGGTGCGCGCCAGCACCTGAGGAGCCTGAAGGGGCCCCTGCAAGGGTGAAGTACTGAGGTACGCTTGCGCGTTCCGGATTCCCGGCCCGCAACCGACCCCACGCCGTCGTGCCCGACCTGTTCCGCCGCCAGGCCATCGACCAACAGCGCCAGAAGTTCCACGGTGCCATCGTGCTGACGCGCAGCCCGCAACAGGCCGCGTGGACGGTGTTCTTCGTGCTGCTGGTGCTCGCGCTGATCGCGTTCGCCGCGACGCAGGGCTTCGCGCGCCAGGAGACCGTCAGCGGCGTGCTGCTGCCGAGCGGCGGCGTGCTGCGGCTGGTGGCGCCGCAGGCCGGCGTGGTGCTGCCGGGCGGCGTCGCGCAGGGGCAGCCGGTGGCGGCGAACGCGCCGGTGCTGCGCCTGTCGGCCGAACAGTCCAGCGCGACGGGGCCGACGCAATCGGCGGTCGCCGATTCGCTGACGAGCCGCCAGCGCGCGCTGCTCGACGAACTGAAGCAGCAGGCCGAGCAGGCGCGCCAGCAGGCCGCCGCGCTCGACGCGCGCATCACCAACCTCGACGCCGCGCTGCAGCAGCACGAGCGCGAACTCGCGCTGCAGCGCGAGCGCATCGCGGTGATGCAGGACATTGCCGCGCGCTACCCGGAGCTGGTGCGCAGCGGCGCGGTGTCGCCGGTCGAGGTGGCCGAGAAGAACGCCGAGGTGCTCGACCAGCGCGCGCGGCTGTCGACGCTGGAGCGGCAACGCCTGGCGCTGCAGCAGGACCTGGCGAGCGCCCGCGCGCAGCGCCAGGCGGTGCCGCTGCAGGCCGAGCGCGAAGGCTCGCAGCTGCGCCGCGAGGCGCAGGCCTTGTCGCAGCAGCAGGCCGAGAACGAGGCCCGCCGCGAGACCGCCGTGCTCGCGCCGCAGGCCGGGCGCATCGGCACCGTGCTGGCGAGCCCCGGCCAGTCGGTCGCGGCCGGGCAGTTGCTCGCGACGCTGCTGCCCGGCGGCAGCGGCAGCGCGCTCGAGGCCGAGCTGGAGGTGCCGACCCGCGCCGCCGGCTTCGTGAAGCCGGGCACGTCGGTGAAGCTGCGCGTCGATGCGTTCCCGTATGCCCGTTTCGGGCAGCTGCCGGCGCACGTGCGCGAGGTGTCGCAGAGCGCGGTCGCGATGGCGCCCACCGACGACACGCCCGCCGCCAACAGCGGCGCCAATCCGGGCAACGGCAGCGGCAACGGCGTCTACCGCGTGCGCGTCGTGATCGACGCGACCGACGGCGCCGCCCTCGCCTGGCGCGACTCGCTGAAGGCCGGCATGCGCGTGCAGGCCAGCCTGGTCGCCGAGAAGCGCACGCTGGTCGAATGGGTGCTGGAGCCGCTGGCCGGCCTGCAGGTGGCGGCCCGATGACGCTCGACCAGGATCCGGTGCCGCCCGGCGTGACGCGCCGGCTCGGCCTCGCGCGGCACCTGCCGGTGATCGTGCAGACGGAGGCCACCGAATGCGGGCTCGCCAGCATCGCGATGATCGCGGTCTACCACGGCATCGACACCGACCTGCCGACGCTGCGGCTGCGCTTCGCGCTGTCGCGCAAGGGCACCAACTTCGAGAGCATGGTGCGCATCGCCGCCGCGCTCGGGCTCGACAACCGGCCGCTGAAGCTCGAGATGGAGCACCTGACGCAGCTCGCGCTGCCGTGCGTGCTGCACTGGGACATGAACCACTTCGTGGTGCTGAAGTCGGTGTCGGCGCGGCGCATCGTGATCCACGACCCGGCGATCGGCGTGCGCTCGTTCACGCCCGGGGAATTCGCGCAGCACTTCACCGGCATCGCGATGGAGCTGACGCCGGCGGCCGGCTTCGAGCCGCGGCGCGAGAAGCTCGAGTTCACGCTGCGCGGGCTGATGGGCCGCATCACCGGGCTGGGCGCGAGCCTCGGGCAGATCGTCGCGCTGGCGGTGGCGCTCGAGGTGGTGGTGATCTCGCTGCCGTTCTACCTGCAGTGGGTGGTCGACCACGGGCTGCTGGCGGCCGACCTCGACCTGCTGGCGATCCTCGCGATCGGCTTCAGCCTGCTGGTGCTGCTGCAGAGCGGGCTCGGCGCGGTGCGCGGCTGGTGGGTCGCGACGCTGAGCGCGCGGCTGAACTTCCAGTGGCTGGGCAACGTGTTCGGCCACCTGGTGAAGCTGCCGCTGGAGTTCTTCGAGAAGCGGCACGTCGGCCACATCATCTCGTGCTTCGGCTCGGTCACGGTGATCCAGAAGACGCTGACGACCGGCGTGGTCACCGCGCTGGTCGACGCGCTGATGGTGCTCGGCACCGCCGCGATGATGGCGGCCTACAGCCTGCAGCTGATGGCGGTGTCGGTGGTCGCGACGCTGCTGTACGCCGGGCTGCGCTGGTCGGTGTTCCGCGCGCTGCGCGCCGCCAGCTCCGAGGAGATCATCCACGCCGCGCGCCAGCAGACGCACTTCCTCGAGACCGCCAGCGGCATCCAGAGCGTGCGGCTGTTCGGCCGCGGCAACCTGCGCCGCGCCGGCTGGATGAACATGCTGGCCGACCAGTTCAACGCCGGGCTGCGCGTGCAGCGGGTGCACATCGGCAACGAGACGGCGCAGACGCTGCTGTTCGGGCTGGAGCGGGTGCTGGTGGTGTGGCTCGCGGCGCGCTCGGTGCTGGCCGGCAGCTTCACCGTCGGCATGCTGTTCGCGTACATGGCCTACAAGGAGCTGTTCTCGACCCGCGTCGCGTCGATGATCGACAAGCTGTCGGAACTCGCGATGCTGCGCCTGCACGGCGAGCGCGTGGCCGACATCGTGCTGGCCGAAGCCGAGGCGGCCGAGGGGCTGGCCGGCGCGAATGCGGTCGAGGTCGACCTGTCGCGCCGGCCGGCGCGCATCGAGCTGCGCGGCGTGTCGTACCGCTACGCGAGCACCGAGCCCTGGGTGCTGGAGAACGTCAACCTGACGGTGGAGGCCGGCGAATGCCTGGCGCTGACCGGTGCCTCGGGCTGCGGCAAGACGACGCTGGTGAAGGTGATGCTCGGGCTGCTGCCGCCGACGCAGGGCGAGGTGCTGTTCGACGGCACGCCGATCCTGCACCTGGGCCTCGCGAACTACCGCGCGCTGATCGGCACCGTGATGCAGGAGGATCGGCTGTTCTCCGGCTCGCTGGCCGACAACATCTGTTTCTTCGATGCCGAGCCCGACATGGCGCGCATCGAGGCCTGCGCGAAGATCGCGGCGATCGACACCGAGATCCAGGCGATGCCGATGGGCTACCACACGCTGGTCGGCGATGTGGGCGTCGGCATCTCGGGCGGGCAGAAGCAGCGCGTGCTGCTGGCGCGCTCGCTGTACCGCGAGCCGCGCATCCTGGTGCTCGACGAAGCCACCAGCCACCTCGACCTGCGCAACGAGCAGACGGTGAACCACGCGGTGGCGGCGATGCGGCTGACGCGCGTGGTGGTGGCGCACCGGCCGGACACGATCGCGATGGCCGACCGGGTGGTGGTGATCGAGCGGGGGCGCGTGGCGGGAGAGGAGCGGAAGGCGGAGGCCTCGGTGACGTGAGAAATGTCCGCAATCTCAGTCCTTAAATTGATTTGGACTGGGATTGCAGACAAAGTCCATTTCCCTACAATGTCTGCAATATCAGTCCGTAACCTCATAACGACTGTGATTGCAGATGAAGTACGCTGATCGCACCACCCTGCCCGCTGAAATGCTCGCTGACGCCAAAGAGGTCGGCGACAAGTTGTCCCGCCTGCGCAAGGCACGTCGCGTCCTGCAGTCCGAGGCGGCCTTGCGCGCCGGCCTTTCCCGCTCGACGGCCGTCTTGCTGGAGGCCGGAGACCCGGGGCGAACCCTCAGCCAGGTGTTGCGCTACCTGAACGCCTTGTCTCCGGGAGCCACGATGCTCGACCTGCTGAACGAAACCGATCCTGCGCTGAAGACCTTGCAGCAAAAGGAAGCCACGAAGCGCGTGCGCACGCTCTCCGCGGCCGAGCTGCGGGAGGTCGACTTCTGATGGCCATCGACAAGCTCTATGCCTTCGCGCACCTGGGTGACGCCGGCTTCGTGCCGGCAGGCGTCCTGACGCTGACCCAAGGCCCGCGCGATGTGGAGGCCTCGTCCTTCATCTACGGCACGCGCTACCTGGACCGGCCGGGTTGCATCGAGATCGACCCGGTCAGCCTCGCACTCGACGGCAATGTGAAGGGCGTCGAACTGCTTCCCGCGAACCAGCTGCGGCAGTTCGGCGGCATCCGCGACGCGGCACCCGATGCCTGGGGTCGGCGGGTCATCGAATCCCGCCTGAAGGCGCCGGCGAACAGCCTGCCGGAATCCCGCTACCTGCTGGAGGCCGGCAGCGAGCGCGTCGGCGCACTCGACATGCGCAAGCAGCCCGACAGCACGAGCAGCGATGGCGTGGCGCCGGTGCGCGACCTCCAGTACATGCTGGAGGCCGCCGAGCGCGTCGAGGCGGGCGAGGACGTGCCCGCCGGGCTGCGCGACTACCTCGGCTCGGGCGCCACGGCGGGCGGCGCCCGTCCGAAGTCCACGGTGCGGGATTCGGACGGCCTGCTGTACCTCGCCAAGTTCCCCAGCCGGTCGGACACCTTCGATGTCGCCCTCGTCGAGTGCGCCACGCTGAAGCTCGCCAGACTCTGCGGCCTGACGGTGCCGGCGGTGCAGGTGCGCGACATCGGCGGACGGAACGCGCTGCTGATACGCCGCTTCGATCGCCACTGGATCGGCACCGAACCCACGCCTGCGGCGATGGCCCTGCATGACACCGTCCCCGGCCCGGGCTTGCAGGAGCGGCGGCTGCCCTTCGTCAGCGGGCTGACGATGGTCGGATGCGACGAATACGACTCCCCGACGAAAAGCTACGTCGACCTCGCCCACGCGGTGCGCCAGCACGTGGCGGCAGAGTGCATCCGCGCCGACACCACCGAACTGTTCGGGCGGATGGTGTTCAACATCTTCGTCAGCAACGACGACGACCACCTGCGCAACCACGGCTTCGTTCGCGACCCTCGCGTCGGCGGCTGGCGGCTCAGCCCGCTGTACGACGTCGTGCCGCGTGCAAGTCACGCCTTCGAACGCACGCTGCACCTCGAAGTCGGCGAACACGGCAAGCAGGCGACGCTCGACAACGCGATGAGCGCCCATGCCGGCTTCATTCCCGAGCGGCCCGATGCCGTCGCGGTGATCCGCAACGTGTGGGGCGTGATGCGCGAATGGAAGTCGCACTTCGAGGCGTTCGGCGTCCCGGGCCGGCTGATCGACACGATGGCGCCAGCGATGCGCAACCTCCAGGACATCGCGCTCGAGCCGCGGCTGATGAAGGAGATCAGGCAGTCTTCGTGAGCGTGACCGGCTTGAACGCGATCACGTCGATCTCGACCTTCGCGTCCACCATCAGCCGCGCCTCGGTCGTCGAGCGCGCCGGCTTGCCGTTCGGGAAGTAGCTCATGTAGATGCGGTTGAACGCGCCGAAGTCGCGCGCGTCCTGCAGCCAGCAGGTGCTCTTGCAGACGTCGTCGAACGTCGCGCCGGCCAGCGCCAGCACCGCCTTCAGGTTCTCCATCACCTGGCGCGTCTGCGCCTCGATGCCACCGGCGACGATCTCGCCGTTCGCATCGGCCGGGACCTGTCCTGACACGTAGATGAAATCGCCGGCGCGCACGGCCGGCGAGAAAGGCCGCGCCTGGCGGTCGGAAGCCACCGGCGGGGCGCCAAGGTATTCAAGGGGCATGGAAGACTCCTTCAGGGTGAAAACAGTGCAGCTGCGCACCATAGATGTGAAAGTGTCTTTCAGTCAACACCGCCACATAGCGGGTAAACCCCGATTATTTGGCATGAGGATTGCTCCATAGTCGCGTCGTTCTGAAAAATACTTTCAGATTTCAGCCGCACTGCCTTTGGAGACCCGCCATGTCCCGCATCGACTCCCTCCCCCGCCGCACCCTGCTGAAGCTGCCCGCCGCGCTCGGCCTGGCCGCCTGCCTGCTCGGGGCCGCCGGCGCCGCGCAGGCCCAGGGTCCGCGCAACTTCGCGACGCTCGCGATGGTCGGCGAACCGCAGACGCTGGACCCGATGGGCTCCACCGCCGACCTGGTCGGCACCATCATGCAGCACGTCTACGAGCCGCTCTACACCTTCGATGCGAAGTGGAACGTGGTGCCGATGCTGGCCGAGTCGCAGCCGAAGATCAGCGCCGACGGCAAGACCTACGTGATCACCCTGCGCAAGGGCGTGATGCTGCACAGCGGCCGCGAACTGACCGCCGATGACGTGGTCGCGAGCCTGCAGCGCTGGATGGAACAGGCGCCGCGCGGCAAGGCCGTTGCGAAGGAGCTCGACAGCCTCAAGGCGACCGGCCCGCTCGCGGTGCAGATCGTGCTGAAGAACCCCTACGCCCCGCTGCTGGCCCAGCTCGCGCTGCCGAGCGGCATGGCCGCGATCATGGCCAAGGAGTCGATCGCGACGCCGCTGAAGGAGTTCGTCGGCACCGGCCCGTACCGCTTCAAGGAACGCAAGCCCGACGCCTACGTGCTGCTGACGCGCTTCGACAAGTACAGCGCCCGCAAGGAGCCGGCGAGCGGCTACGCCGGCAAGCGCGAGGCCCTGATCGAGGAACTGCGCTTCGTGCCGGTGCCCAACGCGAACACCCGCGTCGAAGGCGCGCTCGCCGCGCAGTACGATTTCGCCGACCTGCTGCCGGTCGAGGCGCTGTCGCGGCTCGAGAAGGCCGGCGGCAAGACGGTGCCGATCCTGACCACCTCGTTCGGCTTCCCCTACCTGGTGCTCAACACCAAGGAAGGCGTGAATGCCAACGTCGGCGTGCGCCGTGCGCTGCAGACCGCGATCGGCGAAGGCGAGATGCTGGCCGCCGGCTTCGGCGACACCCGCTTCTTCAGCGCCGAGGGCAACCACTTCCCGAAGGGCTCGCCGTTCTACTCGAACGTCGGCACCGACCTCTACAACCAGCGCAACGCGAAGAAGGCCAAGGACGAGGCCGAGAAGGCCGGCTACAAGGGCGAGCCGGTGCGCGTGCTGACGAGCCGCCAGTACGACTTCCACTACAACATGGCGCTGCTGATGGCCGAGCAGCTGAAGCGCGCCGGCTTCAAGGTCGAGCTCAACGTGGTCGACTGGGCCACGCTGGTGCAGCGCCGCAACGACTCGAAGCTGTGGGACCTGTACGTCACCCACTCCGGCCAGTTCCCCGAGCCGATGCTGTCGCCGCCGCAACTCGGCGAAGGCGCGCCGGGCTGGTGGAGCTCGCCGGCCAAGCAGGCGGCGCTGTCGGCCTTCAACCAGGAGACCGATGCGGCGAAACGCGGCGCGCTGTGGGGCAAGGTGCAGCAGGTGGTGTACGACGAGGTGCCGTACATCAACGTCGGCCGCTTCAACGGGCTGTCGGCGCGCAGCCTGGCGCTCGACGGCTACGTGCCGGCGACCTGGCCGTTCTTCTGGAACGCGCGCATCAAGTAAATGCACCGCTACCTCCTCTCACGCCTGGCCGGCATGCTGGCGGTGCTCGCCATCGTCGCGGTGATGGTGTTCGTGCTGACGCGCGCGGCGTCGGGCGACCCGATCTCGGTGCTGCTGGGCGACCAGGCCACCGCCGAGGACATCGCCCGCGTGCAGAAGGACTACGGCCTCGACAAGCCGCTGCCGGTGCAGTTCGCGTACTGGCTCGGCGAGGTGCTGCACGGCAACCTCGGCCAGTCGATCTTTTTGCAGCGCCCGGTCACGCAGGCGCTGTGGGAGCGCGCCGAGCCGACCACGCTGCTGGCGCTGATGGCGGTCGCCATCGCGGCGCTGATCGGCATCCCGTGCGGCATCGTCTCGGCGGTGTACCGCGGCCGCTGGCTCGACCAGGTCGTCACCGGCGCCGCGATGCTGGGCGCCAGCATCCCGAGCTTCTGGTTCGGCATCGTGCTGATCCAGCTGTTCGCGGTGTCGCTCGGCTGGTTCCCGGTGTCGGGCTACGGCGCGCCCGACGCGTCGCTCGGCGAACGCCTGCATGCGCTGATGCTGCCGTCGCTGGTGCTCGGCGTGCTGAACTCGGCGCTGATCATCCGCTTCACGCGCGCGTCGATGCTCGACGTGCTGGGCGAAGACTACGTGCGCACCGCGCGCTCGAAGGGCCTCGGCGAAGGCACGGTGGTGCTGAAGCACGCGCTGCGCAACGCGCTGGTGCCGGTCGTCACGGTGCTGGGGCTGACGGTCGCGCTGATGATCGGCGGCGCGGTCGTCACCGAGACGGTGTTCGGGCTGCCCGGCATCGGCAACCTGGTGGTCAATGCGGTGCTGCGGCGCGACTACCCGGTGATCCAGGGCGCGCTGCTGGTGATCGCGGCGATCTATGTGCTGATCAATTTTGCGATCGACCTGCTCTACGTGGCCGTCGATCCGCGGGTCAAGCTGTGAACGTTCCTCGCCTCCTTCGACAACTGATGCATCGCCGCATCGTGATGGTCTCGGCCGCGCTGCTGCTGATCATTGCGGTGCTGGCGCTCGGCGCGCCGTGGTTCGCGTCGTTCGACCCGAACGACACCGCGGTGCTCGACCGCCTGAAGGCGCCGAGCGCCGCCCACCTGCTCGGCACCGACGAGCTTGGCCGCGACCTGTACGCCCGCATCGTGCACGGCGCGCGCTACTCGCTGGCCATCGCCGCGCTGACGGCGCTCGGCTCGGTGCTCGCCGGCACGCTGCTCGGGCTGGTGGCCGGCTTCTTCCGCCGGCTCGACACGCCGCTGATGCGGGTGGTCGACGCGATGATGTCCTTCCCCGACATCCTGCTGGCGATCGCGCTGGTCGCGATCCTCGGGGCCTCGCTGCTGAACGTGGTGCTGGCGCTGGTGCTGGTCTACACGCCGCGCGTCGCGCGCGTGGTGCGGGCCTCGACGCTGGTGGTGCGCGAGCTGCTGTTCGTCGAGGCGGTGCGCGCGCTGGGCGTGCGCACCTCACGCATCCTGTGGCGCCACATCCTGCCGAACCTGCTGTCGCCGATCCTGGTGCAGGTGTCGTTCATCTTCGCGTACGCGATCCTGGCCGAGGCCGGGCTGTCGTTCCTAGGCGTCGGCGTGCCGCCGGAGATTCCCACCTGGGGCACGATGGTCGCCGGCAGCCAGCAGTACGCCGACCGCGCGTTCTGGGTCGTGCTGTTCCCCGGCCTCGCGATCATCGTGACCGCGCTGTCGCTGCAGATCCTCGGCGACGGCGTGCGCGACCTGCTCGATCCGAAGCTGAAGAAGACGCTCTGATGACCACGAACCGCCTCACCGTCACCGGCCTCAGCACCTGCTTCCCGACCGAAGACGGGCTGGTGCGCTCGGTGGCCGATGTAAGCTTCGGCATCGCGCCCGGCAAGACCACCGCGATCGTCGGCGAGTCGGGCTCGGGCAAGTCGGTCACCAGCCTGACGCTGATGCGCCTGCTGCCGAAGACCGCACGCGCGCAGGTCGAGGGCAGCGCGCGTTTCGTCACGCGCGCCGGCACCGAGGTCGACCTGCTGACGCTGGCCGATGCGCCGATGCGCGCGCTGCGCGGCAACGAGCTGGCGATGATCTTCCAGGAGCCGATGACGAGCCTGAACCCGGTCTTCACGGTCGGCGAGCAGATCGCCGAGAGCGTGCGGCTGCACAAGCGCCTGGACCGCAGCGCCGCGCTGGCGCATGCGAAGCGCATGCTCGACCTGGTCGAGATCCCGGCCGCCGCGCAGCGCCTGCACGAGTACCCGCACCAGCTGTCGGGCGGCATGCGCCAGCGCGTGATGATCGCGCTGGCCATGGCCTGCGACCCGACGCTGCTGATCGCAGACGAGCCGACCACCGCGCTCGACGTGACGATCCAGGCGCAGATCCTGGTGCTGATGCGCCGGCTGCAGGCCGAGACCGGCATGAGCATCCTGTTCATCACGCACAACCTCGGCGTGGTCGCGCACCATGCGGACGACGTCGTCGTGATGTACGCCGGCCGCGTGGTCGAGTCGGCCCCGGTGCGGCCGCTGTTCGCATCGCCCGCGCATCCGTACACGCAGGGGCTGCTGGCCTGCCTGCCGGGCAAGGCGCATGCAGCAGGTCAACCCCGGCCGAAGCGCCTGTTCGCGATCCGCGGCCAGGTGTCGAGCCCGCTCGCGCCGCCGCCGGGCTGTGCGTTCGAGCCGCGCTGCGACCAGGCGATCCCGGCCTGCGCGCAGGCGGTGCCGCCGCTGGTGGCCACCGATGAATCGCGACAGGCGCGCTGCATCCGCGTGCCGTCGGTTGAAAGGAACGCGGCATGAGCGCGACGGCCATCCCGCTGATCGAGGTGAAGAACCTGAAGCGCTATTTCGGCAGCGCCGACAAGCCGGTGCGCGCCGTCGACGACGTGTCGTTCGAGATCCGCGCCGGCGAGACGCTGGGCCTGGTCGGCGAATCCGGCTCGGGCAAGAGCACGATCGGCCGCACCGTGCTGCGCCTGATCGAGCGCACCGGCGGCCAGGTGCTGTACCGCGGCGACGACCTCGGCGCGTTGTCGGCCGAGCGCATGCGCAAGCTGCGCAGCAAGCTGCAGATCATCTTCCAGGACCCGTACGCGAGCCTGAACCCGAAGATGCGCATCAGCGCGATCCTCGACGAGGCGCTGTCGACGCACGGGCTCGCGAAGGGCCGCCGCAAGGAGCGCATCGCCGAGCTGCTCGACTTGGTGGGGCTGCGGCCGGAGCATGCGAGCCGCTTCCCGCACGAGTTCTCCGGCGGCCAGCGGCAGCGCATCGGCATCGCGCGCGCGCTGGCGGTGGAGCCGGAGTTCATCGTCGCCGACGAGCCGCTGTCGGCGCTCGACGTGTCGATCCAGGCGCAGGTGATCAACCTGCTGGCCGAGCTGCGCGAGCGCCTGTCGCTGACGATGCTGTTCATCTCGCACGACCTCGACGTGGTCGAGTACCTGTGCGACCGCGTGGTGGTGCTGTACCTCGGGCGCGTGATGGAGGTGTCGACGACGGCCGAGCTGTTCGCGCGGCCGCTGCACCCGTACACGCAGGCGCTGCTGGCCGCGAGCCCGAAGCCCGACCCGCTGGACAAGACCGAGATCATCCCGCTGAAGGGCGACATCCCGAGCCCGATGAACCCGCCGTCGGGCTGCGTGTTCCGCACGCGCTGCCCGAAGGCGATCGATGCGTGCGCGCAGACCATTCCGCCGCTGGAAGAGAAGGCACCCGGCCGCTTTTCCGCCTGCATTCGGACGTGACCATGACCAACGACCTGATCGACCCGCTGCTGCAACCCGGCCTGAAGGGCTACCCGCTGACCGCTGCACCGCGCCGCCGCAGCGAGGTCGCCGCGGCCGGCTGGAACGTGCTCGCCGGCGACCTGCCGCTGCCGCTGGCGCTGCTGAAGCGCGAGGCGCTGGAGCACAACATCGCGTGGATGCAGCAGCGCACCAAGGACTGGGGCATCGAGCTCGCGCCGCACGGCAAGACGACGATGTCGCCGCAGCTGTTCCGCCGCCAGCTCGACGCCGGCGCCTGGGGCCTGACCTTCGCGACGGTCAACCAGCTCGCGATCGGCGTCGCCGCCGGCGCGCGCCGCACGCTGATCGCCAACCAGGTCGTGCACGACGCCGACCTCGCGGCGATCCAGGCGCTGCTGCGCGGCCACGCCGAGCTGCGCATCGTGTTCCTGGTCGACTCGCTCGCGCAGCTCGACCTGATCGAGGCCTGGGCGCAGGCCCACCCCGGCGCCCTGCCCTTCGAGGCGATGCTCGAGGTCGGCGTGGCCGGCGGCCGCAGCGGCGTGCGCACGCCCGAAGAAGCCACCGCGCTCGCGCGCCGGATGCACGCGAGCGCGGCGCTGAAGCTGGTCGGCATCGAATGCTACGAAGGCCTCGGCGCCAAGGGCGAGACCGATGCCGACGTGCCCTACGCGAAGGCGCTGATGGACCGCGTCGAGGCGATTGCGAAGACCGCCGATGCCGAAGGCCTGTTCGATGCCGACGAGGTGCTGCTGTCGGCCGGCGGCTCGGCCATCTTCGACCTGGTGGCCGGCCGGCTCACGCCGTCGCTCGGGCGGCCGGTGCGCGGCCTGCTGCGCTCGGGCTGCTACGTGACGCACGACCACGGCTTCTACCAGCGCATGGTGAACAGCGTCGAGGCCCGCCTGGGCTGCGGCTGCGGCGAAACGCTGCGCCCGGCGATGGAGGTCTGGGCGATGGTGCAGTCGCGACCGGAGCCGGGTCTCGCGATCCTCGCGGTCGGCAAGCGCGACATCTCGTTCGACCTGGCGCTGCCGGTGCCGATCGCACGCGCCGCGCGCGGTGCGCTGCAGACCTCGCCGGTGCCGGCGGGCTGGTCGATCACCGGCCTGAACGACCAGCACGCGTATCTGCGCTGGGCCGCGGATGACGAAGCCACCGCCCCCGCGGTCGGCGAGCGCATCGGCCTCGGCATCTCGCACCCCTGTACCACCTTCGACAAATGGCACTGGATGCCGGTCGTCGAGAACGACTACCGCGTCAGCGACGCGGTGGCGATGCACTTCTGATCCGCCGACCATGACCAAGAGCCTGCTGGAGAACGTGGCCGCGGCGCGCGAAGGCGCACCGACCGCACGCCGCGCGATCCTCGACCTGATCCTCGACGACCCCGACCGCGTGCTCGAGGAAAGCTTCGAATCGCTGGCCGCGCGCGCCGGCAGCTCGGTGCCCACCGTGATGCGCACCTGCCGCGACCTCGGCTTCGCCGGGCTGCGCGAGTTCAAGCTCGCGCTGGCCCATGCGCTGGCGCTCGGCGGCTCGCCGCTGCACCGGCGCGTCAACATCGAGGACAGCGCCGACGAGGTGGTCACGAAGATCTCGCGCAGCGCCGCCGCGTCGGTGGCCGGCGTGCGCGCACAGCTCGACATGGCGGCGCTCGGCGCCGCCGTCGACGCGCTCGCGGTCGCGCGCCACGTCGACCTGTATGGCGCCGGCTCCACCTCGTGGTTCATGGCGCAGGACCTGCAGGCGCGGCTGTTCCGCCTCGGCCTGTCGGCCACCGCGTGGGCCGACTACCACCTGCAGCAGGTGGCGGCCGCGGCGCAGGACGAGAGCGGCGTCGTGATCGCGATCTCGCACGTCGGCGGCATGCCGTCGCTGCTCGATTCGGTCGACATCGCGCGCGCACAAGGCGCGAAGGCGGTCTGCATCACCCGCCCCGGCACGCCGCTGGCCGAGCGCGCCGACATGCTGATCGCGCTGAGCGTGCCCGACGACGCGGTGATGCACGTCGGCATCGACGCCTACCTGACCCACCTGACCGTGATCGAGATCCTGACCGTGCTGGTCGCGCAGCGCCGCGGCGACCCTGCGGTGCAGCGGCTGCGCTACGTGCGCGAAGCACTGCAGCGCCACGGCATCGACGTGCGCACGCACCCGCTGCAGAGCTGGGATGGCGGTGGCGTGGGAGCGAAGCCATGAGCACATCGGCCACGCTATTCCAGAACGGCCTGGTGATCGATGGCTCGGGCACGCCCGGCTGGACCGGCGACGTGCTGATCGCCGGCGACCGCATCCTGCGCACCGGCGCCGGCCTGCGCGACCGCCTGCCCGAGGGCCTGTCGCCCGACGAGGTCGAGACCGTCGACTGCAGCGGCCTGGCCATCGCCCCCGGCTTCATCGATGCCCACACGCACGACGACGCGATCGTGCTGCGCGACCCCGACGGACTGCCGAAGCTGTCGCAAGGCATCACCACCGTCGTCACCGGCAACTGCGGCATCTCGCTCGCGCCCTTCGTCACCGACACCGCGAAGCCGCCGCTGAACCTGCTGGGCGCCGGCTCGTTCCGCTACCCGACGATGGCCGCCTACCGCGACGCGGTGCGAGCCGCGCAGCCGTCGCTGAACGTCGCCGCACTGGTCGGCCACACGACGCTGCGCTTCGCGGCGCTGGCCGACCTGTCGCAGCCGGCCAGTGGCGACGAGCGCGCGCGCATGGCCGCGCTGCTCGAGGCCAGCATGGCGGACGGCGCGCACGGCCTGTCGTCCGGGCTGTTCTACGAAGAGGCCTACCCGGCGCCGGCCGACGAGGTGACGCAGCTCGCCCGCATCGTCGCGCGCCACGGCGGCATCTACGCGACCCACCTGCGCAGCGAGATGGCGCAGATCATCGAGGCGCTGCACGAGGCCGGCGACACCGCGTTCGAGGCCGGCGTGCCGCTGGTCATCTCGCACCACAAGTGCGCCGGCCCGGCCAACTGGGGCCGCACCCGCGAGACGCTGCCGCTGATCGACGCGCTCGGCGCGCGCCAGCCGGTCGCGATGGACGTGTACCCCTATGTGGCCGGCTCCACCGTGCTGCGCGAGGACCTGGTCGACGGCGTGATCGACGTGATGCTGACCTGGAGCGACACCCATCCGGAGCACACCGGCCGGATGCTGTCGGCGATCGCCGACGACTGGGGCGTCGACCAGAAGACCGCGTGCCGCCGGCTGCAGCCGGGCGGCGCCTGCTACTTCCAGATGAACGAAGAAGACGTCGAGCGCGTGATCGCGCACCCGCGCACGATGATCGGCTCCGACGGCCTGCCGCACGACCGCCATCCGCACCCGCGGCTGTGGGGCGCGTTCCCGCGCGTGCTGGCGCGCTACTGGCGCGAGCGCCGGCTCTTCACGCTGGAGCAGGCAGTGCACAAGATGACCGGCCTGACCGCGCGCAACTTCCGCATCGCCGAGCGCGGCCTGCTGCGCCCGGGGATGATGGCCGACGTGGTGGTGTTCGACCCGGCGCGCATCGCCGACACCGCCACCTACGACGTGCCGATCAGCGCGAGCATCGGGATTGCCTCGGTGCACGTGAACGGCGTCCGCGCCTATGCTGCGGGACCGGTGCCGCAGGTGCTGCGGCGTGCCGGGCGGATGTTGACGAGGGGAACATCGGATGTCGTCTGAACAGATGCTCGAGAAGTCGCTCGACGTGTTGGCCATCGGCGAGGCGATGGCCGAGTTCAACCAGCAGCCCGACGGCCGCTACCTCGCCGGCTTCGGCGGCGACACCTCGAACTGCGCGATCGCCGCCGCCCGCATGGGCGCGCGCACCGGCTACCTGACGCAGCTCGGCGACGACCTGTTCGGCGAGCAGCTGCTGGCGCTGTGGCGGCACGAAGGCATCGAGACGCAGGGCGTGCAGCGCATCGCGGGCGCCGAGACCGGGCTCTACTTCGTGACGCATGGGGACGGCGGCCACCGCTTCTCGTACCGCCGTGCCGGCAGCGCCGCGAGCCGCATGCGCCCCACCGACCTGCCGCCCAGCGTGGTGCAGGGCGCGCACTGGCTGCATTGCTCGGGCATCTCGCAGGCGATCAGCGCGTCGGCCTGCGATGCGGTGTTCGAAGCCATCGCCCGCGCACGCAGCGCCGGCACGCACGTCAGCTACGACCTGAACTTTCGCCCGGCGCTGTGGCCGGCCACCCGCGCACTCGCGATCGCGCGCGAGACGCTGGCGCACTGCGACCTGTTCTTCCCGAGCATCGACGAGATCGGCGCGCTGACCGGGCTGCTGCGGCACGACGACATCCTGCGCTGGTCGCACGACCAGGGCGCGAAGCGGGTCGCGCTGAAGCTCGGCGCCTCGGGCTGCCTGGTGTCGGACGCGAACGGCACGCGCTTGATCGCGCCACACCCGGTGACGCCGGTCGACGCGACCGGTGCCGGCGACTGCTTCGCCGGCGCGCTGCTCGCGCGGCTGTCGGCCGGCGACACGCTGGACCGCGCGGCCCGGCTGGCCAACATCGCCGCGGCGCTCAGCACCTGCGGGCACGGCGCCGTCGCGCCGCTGCCGACGCTGGCCGACGTCTTCGCGGCCGAGGGCTGAACCCGGGCGCGACCGTCAGGCGCCGTGCAGCATGCGCTGGCAGCCGATCTCGATGAAGTCCCAGGCCCGGCCTTCGGCCAGCATCGCCCAGCGGACCATCAGTTCCCCCAGGCCCGCCAGCGTGTCGGGCGCGCGCACCTCGATGCGCACCACCGGCTTCTCGATCTGCTGCATGTCTTCGTTCGTGACGGCGCGCACCGCGAACGCCGCGCCCTCGGGCGGTGGCGGCATGTCGCCCCCCGGCAGCGGCATCGGGCGCCCTTCGAACATCCGGCGCTCGGCGTACTGCAGCATCGATTCGCCGAAGGCATCGGCGACCTGGCGCCATGCATTCACCAGCGCCTCCAGCGCATCACGCGTGTCGGCATCGGGCATCGCCATGTAGTGGATGCCGGTCAGCGGTGCGATCCGCCGAGGCGTCGAGCGGCGCGCGCCGGCAGGCAGCGAAGGTGCAACGAAGCGCCGGGTCCAGCGGTGGTGGCGGCCGCCGCGGGCCGCCGCGCAAGGCACCGGCTCCGAGGCGGGCTCGCCTCGCCTCTGAAGGGGGGAAACGTGCCTGAACTGATGCTGGAATCGCCGCATACCGAACTCCCGATGAGTCGGTCGGCGGCACCGCGCCACGCCGACCCGCCCGCTGAGTAACGGCAGGTGGCGGCGGGTTCCAAGGTCGATGTTCCGGTGCTATTGAACCTCGCCGGCGCGCCGCAGTTCGTCGCACTGCGCGTGCTTCGCGAACTGCGGCTTGGCGCACTGCGCCTGCATGCAGTAGAGCAGTGCGAAATTCACGCGCGAGCCGCAAGCGGCACGCGGGTTGGTCGCATTCGCCACGATGGCCTCGGCCGGCGGCTTCGCGGTGGTGGGCTTGGCCGGTGCCTCGATGGATTGCGCCGGTGGGGCCGCGGCCGGCGCAACGGCCCCCGGCTCGGACACCGGCGGGGTCGCTGCCGCGGCGGGCGTGGACTCCGGCGTGTCGTCGTCGGCCGATTTGTCCGGCTCGACGACCGGCACCAGGCGCGTCGGCGGTGCCAGCGGCTGCAAGGCCACTGCGGGCACCGGCACGGGTTTGGGCGCGCGGGGGCGCAGCGTGAGGTAGAGCGCCGCGCCCGCCAGCGAGGCCGCGCACAGCAGCACCAGCCAGGTGCCGGTGCGGCGGGGAGGCGCCACCGGCAACGGCGGCGGATCGAAGCGCGACTGGAAGCGTGAATCGCCGAAGCCGGGCTCGGCGCGGCCGCTGCCATTGGCGCGCGTCGCCGGCCGGACCGGCGGCGCGAGGGCCCGTTC
>NZ_JBFULV010000045.1:0-53358 GCF_054049715.1 Rhizobacter sp. P5_C2
GCGCTGCCCCCACTCGAGCTGCTCGGTCGACAGCGTCACGCCGGTCACCTGCGCGCCGAACTCGCGGGCCGCGCATTCGGCCAGCGCGCCCCAGCCGCAACCCACCTCGAGCACGCGGTCGCCCGGCCGCACGCCGCATTCGCCCAGCGCGCGCCGCATCTTGGCCACTTGCGCCGTCGGCATGTCCTGCGCGCGGTTGCCGTCGAACCACGCGCTGGAATAGTTCATCGTCGGGTCCAGCCACAGGCGGTAGAACGCGTTGCCGAGGTCGTAGTGCGCATGGATGTTCTTCTTGCTGCCGCGCCGCGAGTTGCGGTTGAACAGATGGCGCGCCCGGTGCAGCAGCGCGCCCCACCAGCGGCCGTAGACCAGCGCCTCCATCTCGTCGCGGTTCGCGATGAAGAGCTTCAGCAGCGCTGCCAGGTCGGGCGTGCTCCAGTCGCCGGCGATGAAGGTCTCGGCGAAGCCGATGTCGCCGGATTTCAGCGCCGCGGTGGCGGCATTCCAGTTGCGCAGCCGCAGCGCTGCGCGAAGCTCGCCGCCGCTGCCGAAGTGCAGCTGTTCGCCGCTCGGCAGCTGGATGTCGAGCGTGCCGTGGCGCAGGTGTTCGAGCAGGTGCAGCACCGGGCGGGCCGCCATCGGCACGGTGTCGGGCAGGGGCCGGGACGCGAAGCTGGTGGGAAATCGATAAGACATGGTGTCGTTGCCCGATCGGCGGTCGGTGAGCGGCAGGTCGGCGGGAGATCAGCGGGTGAGAAACTGCGCCGGCGGCGCCGGCTTCCGTCTCCAAGGCACGCGCTTGCAGAACAGCTTCAGCGCCTGCCAGTGGATGCGCGCAACGACGGCCAGCGTCATCAGCGGCATGCCGAAGAAGGCGGCGCGCGCGCTGCGGACCGACAGCGGCGCGAGCGTGCCCGAGACGCTGGTGCGGATCAGCGGGCCTTCGCTGTCGTCGTGGTCGATGCGGGCGATGGTTCTCATGGGAGAGTCCATACGCGCATCCGCGGCCGGCGGATGCACGCCGCTCAGCATGAAGCGAAAACGGTAGCGGCCGCGTGGCTCGCAGAACGGCGACACATGGAAGACCTTGTCGGCCGTCAGCTCGCGGCCCCAGGCCAGCGTCGGACCATGCAGCAGGTAGCAATGCCGCTCGCCGAAGGTGTTGTTGACCTCGACGACGATCGCGCCGAGCCCGCCGTCGGCCCGGTGGCAGTACCAGAAGCTGACCGGCTTGAAGGTGTGGCCGAGCAGCCGCGGCAGGCAGTGCAGCCAGACCTCGCCGCGCGTTTCGCCGTGCAATCCCTCGGTGAACAACAGCTCGTCGAGCCAGGCCAGGCAGTCGTCCCGGCCGTCGCCATGGTCGCGATCGCTGAAGCTGACGAGCCCGAAGCGGTTGCGGTGCAGCGCCGGGGAGGGCTGCGCGCGCAGGCTGCGCAGCGGCAGCATCAGAAAGTAAGTGGGGTAGGCGAAGCGGTTGATGGCCGGTCGCAGGCGCGCGTGCCGCACTTGGCCCCGGCCGATCAGCGCCTGCGCGCCCGGCGTCACGCGGCGACTCCCTGCTCCGCGGTGGCCCACCGTTCGCGCAGGCCGTCGACGACGGCGAGGCCCGACATCAGCCCGTCTTCATGAAATCCGTAGCGCGTCCACGCGCCGCAGAACCAGGTGTGGGCCTGGCCTTGCAGCGCCGGCAGGCGTTGCTGCGCCGCGATGGCTGCCGCGTCGAACACCGGATGCGCGTAGTCGAACTCGCCGTGCACCCGGTCGGGCGCCGGCTCGCGCACCGGGTTCAGCGAGACGATCACCGGCTCGCGGAACGGCAGCGGCTGCAGCCGGTCGATCAGGTAGTGCAGGCAGACCGAGGCCTGCTCGCGCGGCAACTCGGCCGCGCGCTCGTAGTTCCAGGCCGCCCACGCGCGGCGCCGCTGCGGGAGCTGCCGCGTGTCGGTGTGGAGCACCGCGCGGTTGCGGTGGTAGCGGATCGCGCCGAGCAGCGCGCGCTCGGCCGGCGTCGCGTCGTCGAGCAGCGCGAGCGACTGATCGCTGTGGCAGGCCAGCACCAGTTCGTCGAAGCGCTCGCTGCCGGCGTCGGTGCGCACCATCACGCCGGCGCTGCCCTGGCCGGGCGGCAGGCGCCGCACGCTGCGCACCGGCGTGTTCAGCCGCGCGTCGGCGATGCGCGGCAGCATCTTCTCGACATAACGGCGCGCCCCGCCGACCACGGTGAACCAGCGCGAACGGTTCGCCACCTGCAGCAGCCCGTGGTTGTGGCAGAAGCGGATCATCGTCGCGACCGGAAAGCGCAGCATCTGCTCGGTCGGACACGACCAGATGCTGCCGATCATCGGCAGGAAGTAGCCGTCGCGGAACATCGGCGAGAAGCGCTGCGCCTCGAGGAAGTCGCCGATCGACTGCTGCATCTGCGCGTCGTCGTTGTCGTCATCGTCACGCTCGGCGATGCGCGTGGCCACGCGGTTGAAGCGCAGCACCTCGGCCAGCATGCCGAGAAAGCTCGGGCGCAGCAGGTTGCGACGCTGCGCGAACACGCTGTTCAGGTCGCTGCCGCTCCATTCGAGGCCGGTCGACCGCGCCTGCACCGAGAACGACATCTCGGTCGCAGTCGTCGCGACGCCCAGCTCGGCAAACAGCGCGATCAGCCGCGGGTAGGTGCGTTCGTTGAAGACGAGGAAGCCGGTGTCGACGCCGTGCGTGACGTCGCCGGTGCCATCGCGGGCCGGCAGTGTCAGATCGACGGTGTGCGTGTGGCCGCCGAAGTACGGCCCGGCTTCGAACAGCGTGACCTGGGCTTCATCGGCCAGCCGCCAGGCGACCGACAGGCCGGCGATGCCGGAGCCGACGACGGCAACGCGTCGCATCGCAGCTCAGGCTCGGTCGACCGGGGCGCAGAGGCCCGGGCCGGGAATAAAAACCGCTGCACAGCGCCCCGCGGCGAAGGAGGGAGGGAGGAGGGAGGAGGAGAACCGCCCCGGGATTTCAGCCTGCTGGGCAGGCCGGCTGTGCAACGCAAGAACAGGATCCAAACACGTGCCACCGGCAAACGCCCCGGCACGTCTCAGGTGGGGTGAGACGCCCAGTGTCCAGTCGAGTTCCGTCGTCTTCCGAAAAAAAACATGTCCCGGTGTGACCCGCCACCGGGCGTGGCCGAAGGCGGCGACATCGAGGCGGCGGGCAAGGCGCATCACTTCGCGGCCAGTTGGCGTTCGATCTCGCGCACGAAGGCCGCGTCGTCCGGCTCGACCGTGCTCGCGAAGCTCTGCACCGCGTTGCCGTCGCGCGAGACCACGTACTTGTGGAAATTCCACTTCGGCGCGGCGCCGGTGCGCCTGCGCAGTTCCACGTACAGCGGATCGACCTGGGCGCCGGCAGACTCGGCCACGCGGGTCTTCGTGAACATCGGGAACTTCACGCCGAAGGTGTTTTCGCAAAAGTCCGCAATGTCCTTGCTTGAGCCCGGCTCCTGCGAGCCGAAATCATTGGACGGGAACCCGAGCACGACCAGGCCCCGGTCGCGGTAGCGCTGGTACAGCGCCTCGAGGCCTTTGTATTGGGGCGTGAAGCCGCAGAAACTCGCGGTATTGACGATCACCACGACCTGGCCGGCGTACTGGCACAGGTTCTGCGGCTTCTCGTCCTGCAGGCGCAGCGCTTGCCGGTTCAACAGGGCCGGGCACGACGGCGCGGCCGATGCCGTGGCGGGGGCCAGCAAGGCGCCTGCGAGCAGGGCCGAGGCCAGCGCGAGGAGGGGTCGAAAGTGTGTCATGCGGTCAGTTTGTCCAGGTCAGGATGGGTGTCGATGCCAACGAACTGCTCAATTTTGCCGACATTGTCCAGTTTTGTCCTGGACAATATTGATTCGCTTGGCAAGCTTGTCGACCCGAGCGTGCCACGATGAAAGCCCCTACCCTGTCCATCGCCGCCGTCGAGCGCGACACCGGGCTCAGCAAGGACACCTTGCGGGTCTGGGAGCGCCGCTACGGATTCCCGCTGCCGCAGCGCGATGCGCAGGGCGAGCGCTCGTATCCGCTCGACCAGGTCGAGAAGCTGCGCATCGTGCGCCGGCTGATGGACGGCGGGCACCGGCCCGGCCGGGTCGTCGGCATGCCGATCGACGAGCTGCGCCGGCTCAGCGAGAGCAGCCCCGAGCCGGTGCGCGGCACCGCCACCGCGGCCGCTCCGCTCGAGCCGGTCGCGCCGGCGTTGAACCAGTACCTCGAACTCGTTCGTGCCCATGATCTGGTGGCATTGCGACGCCTGCTGACGCAGGCCCAGTTGAGCCTGGGCCTGAGCCGCTTCGTCGTGGAAGTGGTGGTCCCCCTCAATACGCTGGTCGGCGACGCCTGGATGCGCGGGCAGCTGGAAATCTTCGAGGAACACGCCTGCTCGGAGGTGCTGCACGGCGTGATGCGCCAGGCGCTGTACCTGCTGCCGCAGCCGCCGGCCGACGCGCGGCCGAACGTGCTGCTGACCACCTTCCCCGGCGAACCGCACGGGCTGGGCCTGCTGCTGGCCGAGGTGCTGCTGGGCATGGCCGGCGCGCGCTGCACCTCGCTCGGGCTGCAGACGCCGCTGTGGGACACCGTGCTGGCGGCCCAGGCTTTCGAGGCCGACATCGTCGTGCTGGCCTTCAGCGGCGCCACCAACCCGCAGCAGGTCACCGACAGCCTGGTCGAGCTGCGCGCGAAGCTTCCGGCGCCGGTCGAGGTCTGGGTGGGCGGCGCCGCACCGGTGCTGCACCGGCGCACGCCGGCCGGCATCACCGCGCTGGCCACGCTCGGCGACCTGCAGGGCGCGCTGAAGCGCTGGCGGGAACGGTAGATAACCTTCTTCGCTACTCTTGTGTGACGGGCTGTCACGATGCGCCGTCTAAAATGCCGCCGGACTTCCACAGGCCCTATCCATGCTTTACCCCGAACTGTTCAAGCAACTCGAGGCTGTCCGATGGAACATGGACACCGACATCCCCTGGGATGAGTTCGATGGCAGCCAGCTCACCGAAGAGCAAGCCCAGACCATCAAGATGAATGCGATCACCGAGTGGGCGGCGCTGCCGGCCACCGAGATGTTCTTGCGGGACAACCGCGATGACAGCGATTTCTCGGCATTCATGAGTGTGTGGTTCTTCGAAGAGCAGAAGCACTCGCTGGTGCTGATGGAGTACCTGCGCCGCTTCCGGCCCGACCTGGTGCCGAGCGAAGAGGAACTGCATGCGGTGCGCTTCGAGTTCGATCCCGCCCCGGCGCTCGAGACGCTGATGCTGCACTTCTGCGGCGAGATCCGCCTGAACCACTGGTACCGCCGCGCCGCCGAATGGCACAGCGAGCCGGTGATCAAGGCCATCTACGAGACGCTCGCGCGCGACGAGGCCCGCCACGGCGGCGCCTACCTGCGCTACATGAAGCGCGCGATGCAGAAGTTCGGCGACGAGGCGCGCGCTGCCTTCGCGAAGGTCGGCGTGCTGATGGCCAGCGCCCGCCGCACCGCGCAGGCGCTGCACCCGACCAACCTGCATGTGAACGTCAAGCTGTTCCCGCGCGACACCATCCAGAGCCGCCTGCCCAACCCCGAGTGGCTGGAGCAGTGGCTGGACCGCCAGATCCAGTTCGACGCGGTCTGGGAGAACAAGGTCGTCGAGCGCATCCTGCACAACATGAGCCTGCTGATGGAACGCAGCTTCGCGAGCGTGCAGGAGCTGAACCGCTTCCGCAAGGAGATGGCGGCGGCGATCGCGGCCGCCGCCAAGGGTGCCACCCCGGGCGCACAACCGGCCTGATCGACGCCGGCTCCACCTCGACGGCCCGCGCAAGCGGGCCGTTGTCGTTTCATGCCTTGCGCGATGCGACGAAGCCCGTCAGAATAAAAGAAACTGATCGGTCTCTTTTGAGGGGGCTCGTGAGGAACGTGAAAGGCAGGCATGGGCAGCAAGGGCGAACGCACGCGGGCCGAGGTCATCCAGCGCACGGCCGAGCTGATGAACCAGCGCGGCTTCCTCGCCGCCTCGATGGGCGCGGTGGTCGAGGCGACCGGCCTGCAGAAGGGCGGGCTGTACCGCCACTTCGAAAGCCGCGAGGCCCTGGCGCACGAGGCCTTCGACTTCGCCGTCGAACAGGTGCGTGACCGCCTGCTGGCGGCGGTCGGCTCGGCGACGCGAGCTCCCGATCGATTGCTGGCGATGCTCGACGCCTACGGCGATCCGGGCAACGACGTGCCGTTGCCGGGGGGCTGTCCGATCATGAACACCGCCATCGAAGCCGACCACGCCGACCCGGCTCTGCGCGAGCGCGCACAGGTGGCGATGCTGGCCTGGCAGGGCCTGGTCGCACGCATCGTCGACGACGGCCTGCGCCGCGGTGAACTGCGCGCCGGCGTCGATGCACCGGCCTTCGCCAGTGTGTTCATCGCCTGCATCGAAGGTGGCGTGATGCTGTCGCAGTTGCACGGCGACCCGTGCCATCTGGATGCCGCGCGCGCCCATCTTCGAGCGCAGGTGCACGCCCTCGTTCCTTCCGCAGGAGAGCCGCCATGATCTATCGCCGGGTCGTCGAATTCCAGCTGCGCCGCGCCTTCGATGCGCTCAACCGAGGCGACCACGCCCCGGTACTGGGGGCCTTCGGCAGCCCGGTCGAACACGTCTTCTTCGGCCGGCATGCGCTGGCCGGCAGCCGCCACGCGATGGCCAGCATCGGCCCCTGGTACGAGCGCCTGAAGCAGGTGTTTCCGGACCTGCAGTTCGAGATCCGTTCGGTGGCCGTGCGCGGCATGCCGTGGAACACGACGGCGCTGGTCGAGTGGCGCGACCGCTTCACGATGCCGGACGGCACGCGGCGCGGCAACCAGGGCGTGCATGCGGTGGGGCTGAAATGGGGCAAGGTGGTGTCCTTGCGCATCTACTGCGACACGCAGGTGCTGGCCGAGGCCTTGCACGACATGCAGGCACAAGGCCGCCCGGCGGCAGGACTGCCGCCGATCGACGATGCGCTGGCGGCCTGAGGCGACAATCCGGCCGATGGCCTCCTTCCTCGACAAACTCTGCCCGCGCGAACAGCTCGCTTCGCGACTCGCGCTGCTGCCGCGGCCGCTGGTCTTCACCAACGGGGTGTTCGACATCCTGCACCGCGGCCACGTCAGCTACCTCGCGAAAGCGCGCGAGCTGGGCGGCAGCCTGGTGATCGGGCTGAACAGCGACGCGTCGGCGCGCCTGCTCGGCAAGGGACCCGACCGGCCGCTGAACACCGAGACCGACCGTGCCTGCGTGCTGGCCGCGCTGGAGAGCGTGAGCCTGGTGACGCTGTTCGACGAGAAGACGCCGGTCGCGCTGCTCGGCGAGGTGCGCGCCGACCTGTACGTGAAGGGCGGCGACTACGACATGGAGACGCTCGACGAGACGCGGCTCGTGCGCAGCTGGGGCGGGCAGGCGCTGGCGATCCCGTTCGTCGATGGGTATTCGACGACGGCCTTGGTCAAGCGCATTCGCGCATAGGTGGATTTGTTCGACGACCGGCGCGGCTGCGGCAATCATGGGTTGCCCTGAAATCGTTGGATCGAGGTCCACCAATCAGGTCGTGGCATCCAGCGGGACAGCCCTCTCGAAGTGGCAGCAATTCAGGAACAGGTACTGCTTCACTGCGAGATGCGCGGGATCGTCCAGACTCCCTGTCCAATGGTCAACCCCGGGCAGGGGATGTACGCCGCAATGCGTGTCGCCCTCCGCACGCGGCTCTTTCCGGCAGTCGAGTTTCGTCCCGACGTCCATCAATCGCGCAGCGCGAATCGTTCCCACCGACAGCACCGCATAGGCCATCTGCCGGGTGGGCCGAATCAGTTGGACATTCAACGGATTGGCGATCTGATAGCAGCGCAAGTGGGCCAGCTTCTCGGCAAAGCTGTTGCCGTGAGCCGGCAGCATCTCCAACCCATCGACCGACAGGTAGGCGTCGTTCCACTGCCCGTTCGCGGCAAGCCGGAACTCGAAAGATGCGACGGAGGGTGCGCGACTGGACGGGTCGAGGGTCGAGGCCTTGCACAGGCGCGCAACGAAATTCTCGCCGGTCAGCACGAGTGCTCACCCTGCGAATCGTGCAGTCAGCGGCTCGACATCAAACAACGCGACGGCATGGCCTCGCCCCCATCGACGTTCGAGAGCGCCATCCACGGAGGCCGTCACCGCGAATTTCAACTGGAAGCGATCCAGGAACTCCAGCGAAAGCGCTTCATTTCCTATTTGCCAAGTCGCAATGATTCGACCACTGGCCTCCGCACCCATCGTCGGCAGCACCCGCATGGGTGTTCGAATGAGGAAGCGAATCAGCCCCGCCCAGGAGTCTTCGTCCAGCGGCCGTCCGTAGTCCTCGTAGTAGGCCGCGCTCAGTTCCACGAACGCGCGCTGGTACTCGCCTTGTGCGAACACCTGCCGCCACTCGCACTCGTCGATCGATGCGGAGCCCGGCGCTTTCGCGCGAGGCGCGAGACGGCCGTCGGGCAGTTGCCTGTCCGCGGTGGCCGGCGTGGAGGAGAGCAGGTCATTGAACATCGCGCAGCTTCCAGTGTTGATGCATCGCGGGGGTCGTGAGGTCCTTGAAGGCCTGAATCAGGAGGTCATGTGCCTTCAGCGCCCACGGCCCAAGGCGCTGTTCTTCCCCGCTGCGCCCCCGCACGGTGAGATCGATCTTCAGCACACCACTGCCATCATCGGCGCGGCGGCCCGTTGCAATCACGACGGACATGTCACCCACATTCCCGGGAACCTCGAAGGTATAGGAGTGCGCCAAGGCCGTCGGCGCATCCAGGAACCGCTGGCCCCGGCACCACGCGGCATCGCGCAGGGTGTCGTCAGCAAGTTCGAAAGGCGATTTCCCGGCACTCGACACGATGTTGGTGTAGGTGAGTTCGTTGGAAAGTGGCTGGATGGCGCTGCCGGTGGCCTCCAGCACATAGGCGCCAAACACGTCCCACAAACCCAGCGCTTGCGCATGGATCGCGGGAAATCGAACATACGCGGCCGAGTCGCTGGTCTTGCGCCAATTGAAGTGAAAGCGATTCTGCTGGAGTTGCACCAGCCTCGCCTTGTCCGCGGACACGTACCAGACACGTGGAAGCATGATCCCGTCGTCACCGAGAAGCGGGCCGTCGTTGATGTTCACGATCTGGCCGGCGTGCGCGACATCTGGAAAATCCTTCTTGATCCGCTCCCAGAACGCACCGAAGTGCGGCACCAGAAAGTCGGGCCTCGGCAAGAACGTGCACCCCAAGGAGACTTCAGCCAGAGGCGGGGCGTCGAAGGTGATTCCCATGCGGCGCAATGTACCAAAGGGCGATGGCTGGCCGAACATCGAAGTTCGAATGTACCGGGGGGCCTCGACAGCGGATTCAGCGTCGGTTCACCAGTGCAATGCCCGCAGCCACACCCACCAGCGCCACCACCAGCCGCGCCGTGATCGGCTCGCCGAGCAGCCACAGCCCGAGCAGCAGCCCGAACACCGGCGTCAGCAGCGTGAAGGCCGCGAGCCGTGTCGCGGGGTAGTGGCGCACCAGCCAGAACCACATCAGGTAGCTGGCCGACGTGACGACCACCACCTGGAATGCGAGCGAACTCCAGGCCAGCGGCGACAGCGAATGAGGCAACGGCCGGCCGCTCGCGAGCGCCGCCAGCGCCAGCAGCACGCCCGACACGCTGAGCTGGTACAGCAGCGTCTTCTCGGCCGACGCACCCGACAGCCTGGTGCCGCGGATCGCCAGCGTGGTCGCGCCCCACAGCACGCCCGCCGTCACGCCGAGCGCATCGCCGATCCACTGGTGCACGCCGACGGCGGGCTGCGAGAAGCCCTCGGCGAAGGCCCAGGCGACCCCGGCGAATGCAGCGACCAGCCCGCCCACCTGCACGCCCGACAGCCGCTCCGACTTCGCGATGAACGGCATGCCGAGCGCGACGACGAACGGCGACAGGTAGATGAACACCACCATGCGCGACGCACTGGTGTACTGCAACCCGAGGAAGATGCAGACGAACTCGGCCGCGAACAGCGCGCCGGCCAGCAGCCCGCCACCCAGCGTGCCGTCGCGCTCGAACAACCGGATGCCGCGCCAGCGCGACCACACGGACACCAGCAGCGCACCGCCCAGCGAGCGCAGCGCCGCCTGCTGCAGCGGCGGCACCTCGGGCAGCGCCGCCTTCGCGGCGACCTGGTTCAGGCCCCACAGGAAGCACAGGCCGATCAGCGAGGTGACGGCCAGCGAATCGAGCGCACTCTTTCGTTCAGTCATCGTCTTGTTCTGGAGAGGAAACCTGTCAGGCCGATCGCGACCAGCGCACAGGCGATGCCGACGACCAGACCGCAGGCATGCGCGATCGGTGCGACGCCGATGTCCCAGCCGGCCGTGTGCTGCACCGGCCCGAGCCACGGCGATTCACTGATCACCTTGACGACGAGGCCCACGAGCACCGCGGCGCCGATCCACCGCCCGGATCGTTGCGTCAGCAGGTGCACAGCGACGATCGCGACCGCCGCATGCAGCACGCCCGACAGCCCGCCGTAATGGCGCAACGCCGGCTGCAGCAGCAGCGCGAGATGCGTCAGCGGCCAGGCCACGAACCACGCCGCGCTCACCGGCCACGGCACGCGCGCCGACAGGCCCAGCATCGCGACCAGCACCAGGCCGAGCAGGTTCGCGCCCAGGTGCAACAGGCTGAAGTGAACGAACAGCGCGGTCCACCAGCGCCACGGCTCGGTGGCCGCCAGCCCGGGCTGCCAGTCGAGCACCGCCTTCGGCACCGCCTGCGCGGCGAGCGTCGCGAGGAAGATCGACGCCGACAGCAGCGCCCACGCCCGACCGGGCTGTCGCAACGCGCGCGGAGCGTTGGTGATCAAGCGCCGGCCGACGCCGGAAACACGGCGGCCCACAGCGCGAGCACCGCATCGCGGTACGCGGCCAGCGGCGCCGGATCGAACTGGGTCGGTTGCTCGTCGAGCCGCGCCCGGTGTTGCGCGCGGCGCAGCTCGCGGTAGGCATCGGCGGCGGCGCTGCCGACGCCGGCCGGCAGCAGCCCGCACCCCTCGGCGCGCTGCAGCAGCGCGATGTTGCCGACGTTGTCGAGCAACTCCGGATGGTCCGCGCCATGGGCCAGCACCAGTGTCTGCACCGCGAACTCGGCGTCCATCATGCCGCCGGCACTGTGCTTCACGTCGAACAGCGCGCCGCGCACCGGATGGGCGCTGCGCACCTTCTCGCGCATCGCCTGCACCTCGGTGCGCAGCGCAGCCGGGTCGCGCGGCGCGCACAGCACCGCGCGGCGCACCGCCTCGAAGCGCGGCGCCAGCTCGGCATCGCCGGCGCAGAAGCGCGCCCGCGTCACCGCCTGGTGCTCCCAGGTCCACGCGGTGTTGCTGCCGCGCCCGCGCTGGTAGTTCTCGAACGAGGCGAGCGAGGTGACGAGCAGCCCCGAGCTGCCGTTCGGCCGCAGCGCGGTGTCGATGTCGAACAGTTCGCCGGCCGCGGTGCGCAGCGTGAGCCAGGTGATCAGCTTGCGCACGAAGGCGGCGTAGACCTCGGCGGCGCGGTCGGTATCGGCCTCGTCGCTGTCGTCGTACAGGAACACCACGTCGAGGTCGCTGCCGTAGCCGAGCTCCTTGCCGCCGAGCTTGCCGTAGGCGATCACCGCGAAGCGCGGCGCCGGCCGGTGGCGCAGCTTCAGGTGGCCCCAGGCCCAGTTCAGCGCGCACTGCAGCGTGGCATCGGCCAGCGCCGACAGGTCGTCGGCCACCTGCTCGACCGTGATGTGGCCCTCGACGTCGCGCACCAGCGTGCGGAACACCTCGGCATGGTGGGCGCGGCGCAGCGTGTCGAGCAGCGATTCTTCGTCGGCCTGGCCGGAGCGCTCCCAAGCCTCGTGGCGCGCTTCCAGGTCGGCGATGAATTCGGCGGCGTCGAAGCGGCTGTGCAGCAGGCGTTCGTCGGCGAGTTCGTCGATCACGCCGGGGTGCTGCATCAGGTAGCGCATCGGCCAGCGCGCCAGGCCGAGCAGGCGCAGCAGGCGGTTGTGCACCTCGGGCCGCTCGACCAGCAGCGCGAGGTAGCTCTCGCGGCGCAGCAGCGGCTCGACCCAGTCGACGAAGCGCGCGGCGGCATCCATCGTGCAACGCCGGTCGCCGACCGCCTCGACGGTGCGCGTGATCAGCCGCGCCAGCCGCACCTTGCTGTCGTCGCGCAGCGCGCGGATCTTCGGCTGGCCGCACCAGCTGCGCACGCGCGACGCGATCTCGGGCGGCAGCTTCTCGATGAACTCCTCGCTGTCGACCGGCGACGGCGGCGGCCCGCAGGTCTTGCAGCTGCCGGGCTTCTTGCCGGGCGGGCAGGCGGCGGGCGCCTGGCCTTCGTGCAGCAGTGCGTCGAATTCGAGCGCGACCATCTCGCGCGCCGCGCCCAGCAGCTCGAGCAGCTCGCACGAGACCTTGCCGCAATGCAGGCCCATGCTGCGCGCGATCCAGTTCAGGTCGTCGTCGGCGGTCGGCAGCAGGTGCGTCTGCTGGTCGTCGAGGAACTGGATGCGGTGCTCGATGCGGCGCAGGAAGGTGTAGGCCTCGGCCAGCCGCTCGGCGCTGGCCGGCTTCATCAGCCCGCCGGCGGTCAGCTTGCTCAGCGCCTTCAAGGTGGAGCGGGTGCGGATCTCGGGGAACTGCCCGCCGCGCACCACCAGCAGCAGCTGCACGATGAACTCGATCTCGCGGATGCCGCCGCGCGACAGCTTCACGTCGTTCGCGCGTTCGGGCCGGCCGGCGGCGCGGCGCTGGGCCTCGTCGCGCACCTTGCGGTGCAGCTGGCGCAGCCCTTCGAACACGCCGTAGTCGAGGTAGCGCCGGTAGACGAAGCTGGTCACGGTGGAGCGCAGCGCGAGCGCGCGGCCGTTGCGCACGCTCTCGCGCGGCGCGACGACACGGCTCTTCAGCCAGGCGAAGCGCTCCCACTCGCGGCCCTGCACGAGGAAGTACTCCTCCAGCATCGCGAGGCTGACGACCGGCGGGCCGGAGTTGCCGTTCGGCCGCAGCGCGAGGTCGACGCGGAACACGAAGCCGTCGTCGGTGGTGTCGCCGATCAGTGCGTAGAGGCTGCGCGCGAGCTGCGAGAAGTATTCGTGCGCGGTGACCTGCTGCGGGCCGGTGGTCTCGCCGTCTTCTTCGTAGACGTAGACCAGGTCGATGTCGGACGAGACATTCAGCTCGCGCGCACCGAGCTTGCCCATGCCGACGACCCAGAAGTCGATGCGCTGGCCGTCGGCGTTCAGCGGCGCGCCGTAGCGCTGGTCCAGCTCGCGCTGCGCCTGCGCAATCGCGCGGTCGAGCGTGGTTTCGGCCAGCTCGGTCATCGAGCGCGTGATGTCCTCCATCGCCGCGCCCTGCTCCACGTCGAGCACGGCCAGGCGTTCGAGCACCAGGTGGCGGGCCACGCGCAATGCGCTCGGCAGCGTGCGGTCGGTGGCCAGCAGCGCGTCGATCAGCGCCTCGATCGGTTCGCGGGTCGGCAGGCCCGGGGCCAGCAGCGACAACTCGGCGCCAAAGCGGCGGCGAATCCGCTGCACGAAGCGGCTGTGCTCGGCGAGAGCCGGGCCGGGCATCGTTGGCGCGGCCGTGGCGTCGGAGGCCGGCGCGCCGAGGGTGGAAGACTCGAGAGCCATGAGACGTTGCTGCCCGTGTCGAGGAAGGCGGTCGGATTCTGCCCCAGCCGCAATTCCTGTGACGGGCGAAGGCCTGGAGTCCGACGTAAGCTCGGGCGCTCCGGCCGCCACCGTGTGAGGAAGGCCACACTCTGCAGGGAAATCCCGATGCTGATCGCCGCACTCCAAACGGTCTCGACGCCCCGCGTCGACGAGAACCTGGACCACGCCCGCCGGCTGATCGCGCAGGCCGCCGAGGCCGGTGCGAAGCTGGTCGGGCTGCCGGAGTATTTCTGCCTGATGGGCCTGAGCGACCGCGACAAGCTCGCGGTGGCCGAGACGCCGGGCGACGGGCCGATCCAGGCGATGCTGTCGGAGGCGGCGCGCAGCCACGGGCTGTGGATCATCGGTGGCACCTTGCCGCTGCGAACCGGCAACCCCGACCGCGCGCTCAACGCAAGCTGCGTGTTCGCACCCGACGGCACGCTGGCGGCGCGCTACGACAAGATGCACCTGTTCCGCTACGACAACGGCCGCGAGAACTTCGACGAAGGCCGCGTGCTGCAGGCCGGCAGCGAGCCGGTGACCTTCGAGGCCGAGGGGCTGCGCGTGGGTTTGAGCATCTGCTACGACCTGCGCTTTCCGGAGCTGTACCGCGCGATGATGTCGCCGCCCTGCGACCTGCTGGCGGTGCCGGCGGCCTTCACGCACACCACCGGGCATGCGCACTGGGAGCTGCTGCTGCGGGCGCGGGCGGTCGAGAACCAGTGCTACGTGATCGCGCCGGCACAGGGCGGGCTGCACGAGAACGGCCGGCGCACCTTCGGGCACAGCCTGATCGTCGACCCGTGGGGCGAGGTGCTCGCGATGCGCGAGGAGGGCGAAGGGGTCGTGATGGCGACGCTCGACCCGGCGCGCATCGCACAGGTCAGGATGCAGCTGCCGGCGCTGACGCACCGGCAGCCGAGGTGGATCGCGGCCTGATCAGGCCAGTTCGCTGCGCCGCGGCAGATCCGCGCCGCGGCGCGAGCAGGTGATGGCCGCGGCACGCGCCGCGAAGTTCAGTGCATCCGCCAGGTGCAGGTCGCTCAACGAAACGATCGCCGCGCCCGACAGCGCATCGCGCTCGGCCAGCCAGGTCAGCAGCGCCGCCTGGAAGGTATCGCCCGCGCCCACCGTGTCGATCACCGTCACCACCACCGGCTGCGCTTCGGCCTGCGCCAACACCGTCCAGCCGATCGCCCCCTTCGCGCCGCGCGTCACCACCACCAGCGTGACGCCGGCGGCCAGCCACTCCCGCGCCAGCGCCTCGTGCGCGACGCCCGGGTACAGCAGCGCCAGGTCCTCGTCGCTCACCTTCAGCAGGTGCGTGCGCGGCAGCATCCACTGCAGCTGCTCGCGCCAGCGCGCGACATCGGGCTCGACATTCAGGCGGATGTTCGGGTCGTACGAGATCAGGCAGCGCCCGTGCTCGCGCTCGACCAGCGCGCGCAGCGTGCCGGCCACCGGCTCGACGACGGTGTTGAACGAGCCGACGTGGATCACGGTCGCATCGCCCGGCACGCGCTGCAGCGCCTCGAGCGGCACCTCGCGGTCGGCCGCGCCGTGCCCGTAGAACGCATACGACGGCACGCCGGCCGCATCGAGCCCAACCAGGCCCAGCGTCGTCGGCGCGCTGCTGACGTGCAGCGCCCGCGTGTCGACGCGCTCCGCCTGCATCGCCGCCACCAGCCGCTCGCCGAGGAAGCCGCTCGACACGCCGCCGAAGAACGCCACCGGCTGGTCGAGCCGCGCCAACCCGACCGCGACGTTGAACGGCGAGCCGCCGATGCGCGCATCCATGCTGACGCCGGTCGGCGTCGAGCCGGTCGAGAACACATCCATCAAGGCTTCACCGCACACCACGAACATCGATCGCTCCAGAGGGAAAGTTGGCAAGAGAAGAACTGCAAAAGGGCCGCCAGCTTGCCCGCCGGCGGGCCGCGGAGGCTACAGGGTTTTCCATTAATCAATCAACTTGATTTATTAAACGCCACTGCCCATACTTTGCTGCGCGTTCCCGATACGCCGCCTCACCCACAACACCGGAGACAAGACATGCGCCTGAAGACCCAGCTGATCCTCTCGTCGATCACCGCCGCTGCTGCCCTGCTGGCGGCCGGCACCGCGGCGCAGGCCGCCGACCAGCCGATCATCGGCCTGATCACCAAGACCGAGACCAATCCCTTCTTCGTGAAGATGAAGGAAGGCGCGAACGAGGCCGCCAAGTCCAAGGGCGCGAAGCTGCTGACCGGCGCCGGCAAGGCCGACGGCGACAACGCCGGCCAGGTGACCGCGATGGAGAACATGATCGCCGCCGGCGCCAAGACCATCCTGATCACGCCGAGCGACTCGAAGGCGATCGTGCCGGCCATCAAGAAGGCGCGCGACAAGGGCGTGCTGGTGATCGCGCTCGACAGCCCGACCGACCCGACCGACGGCACCGACGCGCTGTTCGCGACCGACAACTACCAGGCCGGCGTGCTGATCGGCCAGTACGCGAAGGTGGCGATGGCGGGCAAGCCGGTGAAGATCGTCACGCTCGACCTGTTCCCCGGCCACCCGGTCGGTGCGCAGCGCCACAACGGCTTCCTGAAGGGCTTCGGGCTGGCCGCGCCCGATGCGAAGAGCAACGAACTCGGCAAGGCCGCCGAGGTGGTCTGCATGGCCGACAGCTTCGGCGACCAGGCCAAGGCGCAGACCGCGATGGAGAACTGCCTGCAGAAGAGCCCCGAGGTGACCCTGGTCTACACGATCAACGAGCCGGCCGCCGCCGGTGCGTACAAGGCGCTGAAGACCGCCGGCAAGGACAAGGGCGTCGTGATCGTCTCGGTGGACGGCGGCTGCCAGGGCATCAAGGACGTCGGCGCCGGCGTCATCGCGGCGACCTCGCAGCAGTACCCGCTGAAGATGGCGGCGATGGGCGTCGAGGCCGGCATCGCGTATGCGAAGACCGGCAAGAAGCCGAGCGGCTACACCGACACCGGCGTCACGCTGATCGCCGCCAAGCCGGTGGCCGGCGTCGACAGCAAGGACGTGAAGACCGGCACCGACCTCTGCTGGGGCAAGAAGTAATGAAGGGGCGCTTGCCCCCGCTCGCGACGCTCGGCCCCTTCATCGCGCTGCTGCTCGCCTGCGGTTTCTTCGCGACGCAGAACGAGCGCTTCCTGACCGGCGGCAACCTGTCGCTGGTGCTGCAGCAGGTGATGGTGGTGGGCGTGATCGCGATCGGCCAGACGCTGATCATCCTGACCGCCGGCATCGACCTGTCCTGCGGCATGGTGATGGCATTGGGCGGCATCGTGATGACGAAGTTCGCCACCGAACTCGGCGTGCCGCCGCTGCTGGCCGTGCTGTGCGGCATCGGCGTCACGACGCTGTTCGGGCTGGTCAACGGGCTGCTGGTCACGCGCATCAAGCTGCCGCCGTTCATCGTCACGCTGGGCACGCTGAACATCGCGTTCGCGATCACGCAGCTGTACTCGAACTCGCAGACGGTGACCGACGTGCCCGACGCGATGACGGCGCTCGGCAACACCTTCGCGCTCGGCGGCACCACCAACGTCGCGTACGGCGTGGTGCTGATGCTCGCGCTGTACGGCCTGGCCTGGTTCGCGCTGCGCGAGACGGCCTCCGGCCGCCACGTCTATGCGGTGGGCAACAGCCCCGAGGCGACCCGGCTGACCGGCATCCCGACGCAGCGCGTGCTGCTGTCGGTGTACGTGCTGGCGGGGGTGTTCTACGGCATCGCGTCGCTGCTGTCGGTGGCGCGCACCGGCGTCGGCGACCCGAACGCCGGGCAGACCGAGAACCTGGACGCGATCACCGCGGTGGTGCTCGGCGGCACCAGCCTGTTCGGCGGGCGCGGCGTGATCCTCGGCTCGCTGGTCGGCGCGCTGATCGTCGGCGTGTTCCGCAACGGGCTGACGCTGATGGGCGTGTCGTCGATCTACCAGGTGCTGGTGACCGGCGTGCTGGTGATCCTGGCGGTGGCCACCGACCAACTTTCTCGCAAGGGAGCGCGCTGATGGTGACCCCTATCGTGATGGAGGCCCGCGGCCTCGTGAAACGCTACGGCCAGGTCGTCGCGCTCGACGGTGCCGATTTCGAGTTGCGCGCCGGCGAGATCCTCGCGGTGATCGGCGACAACGGCGCCGGCAAATCGTCGCTGATCAAGGCCTTGTCGGGCGCGACGATTCCCGACGAAGGCGAGATCAAGCTCGACGGCAAGGTCATCCACTTCAAGAGCCCGATCGACGCGCGCCGCGCCGGCATCGAGACCGTCTACCAGGACCTCGCGGTGGCGCCGGCGATGAGCATCGCCGAGAACCTGTTCCTCGGCCGCGAGCTGCGCCGTCCGGGCTTCCTCGGCAGCGTGCTGCGCATGCTCGACAAGAAGAAGATGCTGGAAGAAAGCGTCACGCGGATGAACGAGCTGAAGGTCGGCATCCGCTCGATGACGCAGGCGGTCGAGACGCTGTCGGGCGGGCAGCGCCAGTGCGTCGCGGTGGGCCGCGCGGCGGCGTTCGCGCGGCACGTGGTCATCATGGACGAGCCGACCGCGGCGCTCGGCGTCAAGGAAGGCAACATGGTGCTCGAGCTGATCCGCCGCGTGCGCGACAAGGGCCTGCCGGTGATCCTGATCAGCCACAACATGCCGCATGTGTTCGAGATCGCCGACCGCATCCACATCGCGCGGCTCGGCAAGCGCGCGGCGGTGGTCAACCCGAAGAAGATCAGCATGAGCGACACGGTGGCGGTGATGACCGGTGCGAAGCGGGTCGACGAACTGCCGGCCGACTGCCTGGCCTGAATCCCGGTACCGAGACACCATGCTGAAGAACATCGATCCCGTGCTGACGCCGGCACTGCTGAAGCTGCTGTGCGAGATGGGCCACGGCGACGAGGTGGTGCTGGCCGATGCCAACTTCACCGCCGAATCGCTGGCCGGCGGCCAGCCGGTGCTGCGCCTGCCCGGCATCGGCATGGCGCGGGCCTGTGCGGCGGTGCTGTCGGTGTTCCCGCTCGACGACGCGGTGCCGCGGCCGGTCGCCTACATGCAGGTGAGCGGCACGGCCGAGGGCTACCGTTCGGCGCTGCAGCGCGAGATCCTCGACCCGCTGGGCGCCCAGTGCGAGGCCGTCGAGCGCTTCGCGTTCTACCAGCGCGTGCGCGGCGCCTACGCGATCGTGCAGACTGGCGAGATGCAACCGTTCGCCAACATCCTCTTCAAGAAGGGCGTCATCGCCGACGCCCTTCGGCCCTGACCGAATGACCGAACTCCAGGCGAGCCGGCTGCGGCCGCGCGGCTCCAACCACGTGGGCATGCGCCAGTTCAACGAGCGCGTGGTGCTGCAGGCGATCCGGCTGCACGGCGCGCTGCCGAAGGCCGAGATCGCGCGCCTGACCCACCTGACGCCGCAGACGGTGCAGCTGATCATCGGCCGGCTCGAGGGCGACGGGCTGGTCGTCAAGCAGGCGCCGGTGCGCGGCAAGGTCGGCCAGCCATCGGTGCCGATGGCGCTGAACCCGGACGGCGCGTTCTCGATCGGCATCAAGATCGGCCGGCGCGGCATGGACATGCTGCTGGTCGACTTCACCGGCCAGGTGCGCGAGCGGCTGGTGCGGGCTTATGCCTTCCCCGATCCGCGCAGCTTGTTCGACGAGATCGCCGACGGCCTGGCCGAGCTGCGCGGGCGGCTCGGCCCCGAGCGGGCGCGCGTGCTGCACGGCGTGGGCGTCGCGGCGCCGCTGTCGCTCGGTGGCTGGGAATCGCTGCTCGGGGTGTCGGCCGAGGCGGCGCGGGCCTGGGCGCTGATCGACATCCGCGCCCGCGTGGCCGCGCTCACCGAGCTGCCGGTGGTGTTCGTGAAGGACACCGCGGCGGCCTGCGTGGCCGAGCTGGTGGCGGGCCGCGGGCGCAGCATGCGCAGCTACCTCTACATCTTCGTCGACACCTTCATCGGCGGCGGGCTGGTGCTGGACAGCCACCTGCGCGGCGGCGTCAGCGGCAACGCCGGCGCGGTCGGTTCGCTCGCGCTGGGCGCGAACGACGGCAGCGGACTGCCGCGGCAGCTGCTGAGCCTGGCCTCGCTGTTCGACCTGGAGGCACGCTGGCGCGAGGCCGGGCTGGCCGAACAGGCCTGGCTCGACGAGCGGGCGCTGAGCGGGCCCTGGCTGCCGATCACCGAGGCCTGGCTGCGCGACGCCTGCCCCGGCATCGCGCTGGCGGTGCACACGGCGGCCTGCCTGCTCGACCTGGAGGGCGTGATCATCGACGGCTCGTTCGGCCGCGGGCTGCTCGCCGCGCTGCTGCGCGAACTGACGGTGGCGCTGGACGGCTACAGCTGGGAAGGCGTCGCGCGGCCGGAGGTGTTGCCGGGCACGATCGGCTCGGATGCGCGGGCGATGGGCGGGGCGCTGCTGCCGCTCTATGCGAACTTCGCGCCGGATCGGGATCTGTTCCTGAAGCTGGAGCCGTGATCGCTCAGCGCGACCCGAACATCATCTGCCGCGCCAGTGCCGACTTCACCGGCTTCAACGCCTGCAACGCCGCCATCCCCAGCCCCCGCGCGGCCCCCGCCCCCGGCAGCTTCCACGTGAAGCTGCGCGCCAGGAAATCGGTGGCGGCGATCATCGCCCAGCGGTCCGGCCCGCGCTGCCACTCCAGCCGCCGCAGCACCTGCGCCACATCCCGGTTGCGCGACAGGGCCTGCACCAGCTCGAACGCATCGCGCAGCCCGAGGTTCAACCCCTGCCCCGCCACCGGGTGCAGCGTCTGCGCGGCGTTGCCGATGCGCACCGTGCGGCCGTCGGTCAGCGTGCGCTCGGCGCTCAACCCGAGCGCGAAGCGCTTCAGCGGCGACAGCGCGGTGATCGCGCCGACCTCGGCATCGAACATGGTGTTCAGCACCGCGAGCCGCTGCGCATCGGTCAGCGGCTCGACCGGGTCGTCATTCCCCGGCACGCACCACACCAGCGAGGCCTGGCCGTTCTTCAGCGGCAGCAGCGCCGCCGGCCCGTGGCGCGTGAAGCGCTCGTAGGCGACGCCCGGCCGGGCGTTCGCGAGCGTCACGGTGCCGACCCAGGCCGTCTGGTGGTAGTCGTGGTGCAGCGGCTCGCGCACGCGGCCCAGGCGCTCCCGCGGCAACTGGCTGAACACGCCGCCCTCGGCCACCACTGCGAGGTCGAAGCGCTCGGCGATGCCGGCATCGATCTCGACGCCATCGTCCACCGGTTTCAGCCCCTGCACCGGCTGCCCGAAGCGACTCAGCAAGCGTTGCGGCTCGCGCTCGCAGGCCGCCAGCCAGGCCCGCTGCAGCGGCGCGACGATGCCGCCATAGCTCTGCACCGCCCCCAGCATCGGCACCGCCTCTTCGAGCGCGCTGATGCGCACCGTCGGCTCGCCGATCCACGCGGCCAGCGCCGCACCGAGCGACGGCGGCTGCTGCGAGACATGCACCTCGACGATCGGTTGCGCCGCCTCGGCCTGCCAAGCGTCGAGCCGCTGCAGCAACTGCACGCTGCCGAGCGACAGCGCCAGCGTGCGCGGGTCGCCGGACACGTCCTTGTCGAGCGGGCGGGCATCGAACACGCTGACCTGGGCCTGCGGCAGCGACTGCGCGGCCAGCAGCGCCAGCGCCAGCCCGACCGGCCCGGCGCCGACCACGGCCAGCGTCAACGGCTTGCCGGATGCGGATGAGGTGGGGCGGGGAGCGTTCATCGGGCACCTCGTGTGGCGAAAAAACGGCATTGTCGCGCTGCCGCGCCCGACCCCTTTCAGAGCGCTTGGCGTGACATTTCGCACCGATCGCCGGCCCGCCACTGTCCTACCCCCGACTCAGGGCATGTCAGCCGGGGGCCCGAGGGGGTACGGTGCCGGTTGATGTCCCTTAGCCGTACCCCACCAATGCCCGCCTTCGCAGTTCCCGCGCGCCTGTTGCTCCTGACCGCTGCCATCGTTGCCGCAGGCACGATGCTCGGTGCCTGCAGCCCGCAGGCCGGCGCCTCCACCGAACAGGCCGCCTTCAGGATCAACGGCGAGCCGGTCAGCGAGCACCAGCTGGAATTGGTGCTGCCGCGTGGCGCGATCGGCGACAGCGACGCGCAGTCGCAGGCCGCGGGCCGCCAGGCGGTGGCCGGGCTGGTGCAGGAATCGCTCGCGGCGCAGGCCGCGCGCAAGGCCGGCCTGGACCGCGACCCGCGCACCGTGCAGATGATCGAGGCCGCGCAGCGCGAGGTGCTGGCCCGCGTCTATGGAGAGCGCCTCGCCGGCACCGCGGTCGAGCCATCCAGCGACGAGATCGACCAGTTCTACGAAGCCCATCCCGCGTGGTTCGCGCAGCGCCGGCTGATGTGGCTGCAGGAGGCGGTGCTGCCGCTGCCGGCCGCGCGCATCGATGCGCTGAAGGCCCGGCTGCAGGCCGCGACCACGCCCGACAAGACGATGGAGGCGCTGCGCGTCGAAGGCGTGCCGCTGAATGCGCGCCAGTTCGCGCTGCAGCCCGAAGAGACGCCGCAGGCGCTGCTCGACGGCCTGGTGCCGCTGCGCGTCGGCCAGTCGCTGGTGCTGCCGCAAGACGGCGGCGTGCGCGTGCTGACGGTGCTGCAGACGCAGCCGGCCGCGGTGTCGCGCTCGGCGGCCGTCAAGCAGATCGCGGCGCTGATCCGCGGCGAGCGGCGCCGCAAGGCGGTCGAGCGCGGGCTCGCGGCCTTGCAGCAGCAGGCCAAGGTCGAGTACATCGGCCGCTCGATGCAGTGGAGCGCCGCGGCGTCCGCGCCGCTGCTGCGCTAGCCGATCCACCGGGGGCCGCGCCACGCGGTTCACCAAAAAGGGGGAGACGAGGGGCCGATGCCGCGGCGTATTATTCGCCGCACTCCGATCCCGGAGCCGGTCGTCTTCCAGGAGCTTCACGCCATGGGCCTGATGGATTTCATCAAGAAACAGTTCATCGACATCCTCGAGTGGACCGAGTCCGGCGACGGCGTGCTGGCCTGGCGCTACCCGATGGCCGACAACGAGATCCAGTACGGCGGTTCGCTGACCGTGCGCGAATCGCAGATGGCGGTGTTCGTCAACGAAGGCAAGGTCGCCGACGTGTTCGGCCCCGGCACCTACAAGCTGACGACGCAGACGCTGCCGGTGCTCACTTACCTGAAGAACTGGGACAAGCTGTTCCAGAGCCCGTTCAAGAGCGACGTCTACTTCTTCAGCACCCGCCAGCAGATCGACCAGCGCTGGGGCACGACCCAGCCGGTGACGATCCGCGACAAGGACTTCGGCGCGGTGCGCCTGCGCGGCTTCGGCAACTACAGCTACCGCATCGCCGACCCGAAGCTGTTCCACACCGAGGTCTCGGGCACGCGCGCCAGCTACACCACCGCCGAACTCGACGGCCAGTTGCGCGCGCTGATGCTGCAGCACATCTCCGACGCAGTCGCGTCCAGCGGCATCGCCTTCCTCGACCTCGCGGCCAACCAGGTCGAGTTCGCGAAGGCGCTGCAGGAGGCGACGCAGCCGGCGTTCAACAAGCTCGGCCTGCTGCTCGAGAGCGTGACGCTGCAGAACATCTCGCTGCCCGAGGAGCTGCAGAAGATCCTCGACCAGAAGATCGGCATGGGCATGGTCGGCAACGACATGGGCAAGTTCATGCAGTACCAGACGGCGCAGGCGCTGCCGAAGTTCGCCGAAGGCAGCGGTGGTGGTGGCGGCATCGCCGGCGACGCGATGGGCCTGGGTGCGGGCGTTGCGCTCGGCCAGGTGCTGGCGCAGCAGCTGGGCCAGGGCCTGCAGCAGCCGCCGGCGGCGCCGGCCGCGGCAGCCGCCGCGGCGGCGATCCGCCCCGACGAGGTGATGGCCACGCTCGAGAAGCTCGGCGACCTGAAGGCCAAGGGCATCCTGACGCAGGACGAGTTCGACGCCAAGAAGGCCGAGCTGCTGAAGAAGCTGGTCTAGAAACCAGTTCTTGGCAACCGAACCCAGCCCCCAGCGCGTCTACCGCGCGGCCTGCCCGAACTGCGGGGCCGAGGTCGAGTTCCGCTCGGCCGCGTCGGCCTTCGCGGTCTGCAGCTTCTGCCGCAGCACCATCGTGCGCGACGGCGATGCGCTGCGCAAGATCGGCCAGAGCGCCGAGCTGTTCGACGACCATTCGCCGCTGCAGCTCGGTGCGAGCGGGCGCATGCAGGGCGCCGCCTTCACGCTGGTGGGCCGGCTGCAGTACCGCTATGCCGAGGGCACCTGGAACGAGTGGCACGCGCTGTTCGACAACGGCCGCAGCGGCTGGCTGTCGGAGGACAACGGCCGCTACGTGCTGGCCTTCGACCAGCCGTTGCAGGCCGCGGCGCCGGACCCGACCAGCCTGCGGCCCGGCCAGCAGCAGATCGTCAACGGGCAGCCGTGGTCGGTGGCCTCGGTCTCGGCCGCGAAGCTGATCGCGGCGCAGGGCGAGCTGCCGGTCAAACCCAACACCGAACGCGGCTTCATCGTCAGCGACCTGCGCAGCACGCGCGACGAGGTCGGCACGCTCGACTACGGCAACCCGGCCGCGCCGAAGTGGTCGGTCGGCCGCTCGGTCGCGATCAGCGAACTCGCGATGACCGGCCTGGCCGAGCAGGCCGAGAAGACGCTGAAGGCGCGCAGCATCGAATGCCCGAACTGCGGCACCTCGCTCGAGGTGAAGCTGGCGACGACGCAATCCATCGTCTGCCACCAGTGCCATTCGGTGGTCGACGTGTCGCAGGGCGTCGGCGGCGACCTCGCGCATTACGTGCAGGACAACGGCAGCGAGCCACAGATCCCGCTCGGCAGCGTCGGCACGCTGGCGCTCGGCGGCAAGGCGCCGCTGCCGTGGCAGGTGGTCGGCTATGTCGAACGCTGCGAGCTGCCGGACGGCCCGGACGACGAGCAGACCTTCTGGCGCGAGTACCTGCTGTACCACCGCAGCGAGGGCTTCGCGTTCCTCGTCGATGCGGAAGACGGCTGGAGCTGGACGGCGCCGATCACCGGCGTGCCGCAGCTGCGTGGGGGGGGTGACAACACCAGTGCCACGTACCAGGGCGCGACCTACCGCAAGCTCTACACCTACACCGGGCAGGTCACCTACGTGCTCGGCGAGTTCTACTGGCAGCTCACGCGCGAACAGCGCACGCTCAACACCGATTACCAATCCGGCAGCAAGCGGCTGAACCGCGAGCAGACCGGCGACGAGATCGTCTGGTCGGCCGGCGACGCGATGAGCGCCGACGCCATCCTGAAGGCCTTCCGGCTCGATGCGGGCCAGCGTGCGGCGCTGCAGCGCGATGCGCTGCCGTCGTCCGGTTCAGGCGGGCTGCTGGCCAAGATCTTTCTCGCGATGTTCGTGATCGCCGTGCTGCTGATGCTGTTCCGCTGCAGCAGTGGCAGCAGTTCGTCGAATTGCGACGGCCTGCGCACGACCTACGGCGAGAATTCGCAGGAGTACGTCAGCTGCCTGAACAGCAACCGAAGCAGCAGCGGCTTTCGCACCGGCGGCGGCTCGTTCGGCGGCTTCTCGAGCGGCGGCGGCCACAAATGAAAACCCGCACCCACGCAACCACACCCAGGAGGCTCTCATGATGGGAATCGAATGGATGAAGCCCGGCATCTTCGTCGGCTCCATCCTGTTTGCGCTGATCGGCGTGCTGGTCTTCTGGATCAGCTTCGTCATCGTCGACAAGATCACGCCCTACGACCTGTGGGCCGAGATCGTCGAGAAGAAGAACGTCGCGCTGGCCATCGTGGTCGGCGCGATGTGCATCGCGATCGGGATGATCGTGTCGGCCGCGATCCACGGCTGATCGGCTCGACGTCAGGAAACGGGCGGCCGGGAGCCGCCCGCGAGGGCGCGGTTGCGCCCGCTCAGCGGTAGTGAATACACAAAAACATTCTTCGAGGAGAACACATGAAATTGCAGACATGGACGGCCGTCTCGGCCCTGGTGGCCGCGGCATTGGCAGGCTGCGGTGGTGGCGGTGGTAGCGGTGACACCGCGGGCAACCCGCCTCCGCCGACGGTCGTCGGGCATGACCTGGGCGGCGTGGTCGCGGCTGGCGCGCCGCTGGCCGATGCCGTCGTGACCCTGAAGGATGCCGACGGCAAGGGCCTGCTCGTCACCGCGGGTGCCGACGGCAGCTACCGCTTCGCCGACGTCAGCGCCTACAAGGCGCCGTTCATGCTGACGGCCAAGGGCACGCTGGGCGGGCAGGCCATCGAGCTGCACGCCGCGGTGCTGGCCGGCGACACGAACTCGGGCCACGTCAACCTGACGCCGCTGACCGAGCTGATGACCGCCATCGCCCTCGGCAGCGCCCCGACCGACGCGCCCGACCCCGCGCGCCTGACCGCGGCCCAGCTGCAAGCCGCGCTGGCCCAGGTGCAGGCGCTGCTGCGTCCGGTGCTCGATGCGGTGGGCGTCGGCGCGAGCGTCGACCTGCGCACCGTCGTGTTCGTCGCCGACCACAGCGGGCTGGACCGCGCGCTCGATGCGATCCGCGTCGAACGCAGCGCCGGTGGCTACACCGTGTCGTCGGTGATCGACGCCGACGGCAACGCCCGCATCGAGCTGGACCCGGCCGCTCCGGCCTCGGCCCAGCCGCTGCCCTTCGACGGCGGCTCGGTCGCGCAGCTGACGACGGCGCTGAACGCGCTGCCCGCCGTCAAGGCGCGGCTGCAGGCGTTCAGCGCGCTGTTCAAGACCGCGTCACCGTCGGCCGCCAGCGTGAAGGCGATGTTCACCGCCGACTTCCTGCACACCGGGCTGGACGCAGAGGGCTTCGCCGCCTTCCTGCGCCAGCCGCTGTATGTCAACGCCAGCTTCGACAACCCGCGCATCGTCTCGGTGATCGACGACGACAACCTCGTCATCAACTACCGTGTGCGCTTCGATGCCGCCACCAAGGAGCGCTCGATCGACGAGACGCTGCGCCTGCAGAAGGTCGGCGGCAGCTGGCTGTTCAAGGGCGACGGCGAACTGGCGGCCATCTCGCTGGCGTTCGAATCGCGCCTGGTCGCGACACCGGTGGCGCCGACCGCGCTGGCCGCGCTGAGCGGGGTGCGCACGCAGACCTACGTCGACACGAACGGGGTGACACAGAGCTATTACCTGCGCGACCTCGTCGGCCCCACCGGCGAGGTCGAGGACACGCTGTACCTCGGGCAGCCCGGCGACTACGACTTCGGCTACCTCGGGTCGTCGATGGCCTCGACGGACACGCCGGAGGGGCTCGCGGCCTTCCGCAGGAACTCGCAGTACTACGCGACGCCGAACAACGCGATCGAGCAGTACTTCATTCCGGCGGTGTTCTCCGACCGCGTGTCGCCCCGCGCCGCCGCCATCGTGCTGACCGGCCCCGGCCTGCCGGCCGGCGGGCTGACGCTGGTGCCGTCGACTGCGCAGCGTCCGCGCTGGGCCTGGATCTTCAAGGGCGACAGCGACGCCTGGACGGCGTTCAACACCTCGCGTTGCGGGGCGGTGAACAACGCCACCAACCCGGTGCCCGACTGCGCGTTCGACCTGTCGAAGGTGCAGACCGGCTCGGAGTACGTGTTCAGCTTCCGTGACGCCACCGGTGCCGCGCTGGGCGAGATGCGCCGCAAGCTGCCGGCCAAGCCGGCGTCGGCGGCCGAGCTGCTGCAGGACAAGGGCAGGTTCTTCGCCCGGCTGCAACTGGACGACGCGCACAAGTTCAGCGTCGGCAACCTGTACGACCCGGACGGTGCCTTCAAGGAAGGCACGGGCCTGGTGCTGGCGTGGAGCTTCCCGACCGCCCCGAAGATGAGCATGCACGGCGTCGGCTTCTCGACCTTCTACTTCGATGCGGCATCGGTGTTCCATGAGTCGTCGCGCTTCGACTCGTACCTCGACAGCGACCGCCAGAGCCTGCCGATCACCGTGACACGCGGCACGCGGTTCAGCGGCGGCTATGCCAACATCGAGGTCTACGACCACTTCGGCAACACCTACAAGCACGAGGTGAACAGCCACAACATCGAATGAACGACGACGCGGCGCGAGCCGCACCTGCTGCCCCTGCCGCCGTGCCGGGCATCCGCCCGGCCGAGGTGGCGCTGCTCGCGTCGGTCTTCGTCGTCGCCGCCTGCGGGCTGGTCTACGAGCTCGCGGCCGGCACGCTGGCGAGCTACCTGCTGGGCGATTCGATCCTGCAGTTCTCAACCATCATCGGCAGCTACCTGTTCGCGATGGGCATCGGCTCGTACCTGTCGCGCTTCTTCGAGCGGCAGATCATCGCGCACTTCCTGCGCATCGAGCTGCTGGTCGGGCTGGTCGGCGGGCTGATGCCGCTCGCGCTGTTCGCGCTGCAGACGCTGGCCGCGCCGTCGTTCCGTTTCGCGCTGTATGCGCTGGTGCTGCTGGTGGGCACGCTGGTCGGGCTGGAGATCCCGCTGGTGATGCGCATCCTGAAGCGACACTTCCGCGAACGCTATGCGCTGAAGGACCTGGTGTCGCAGGTGCTGACCTTCGACTACCTCGGCGCGCTGGTCGTCGCGATCGCGTTCCCGCTGCTGTTCGTGCCGCAGTTGGGCCTGATCCGCACCGGCGCCTTCTTCGGGCTGCTGAACGCCGCGGTCGCGGTGTGGGCGCTGTGGCTGTTCAAGGGCGAGCTGCGGCGCTGGAGCCTGCATGCGCTCGCCTGCGGCGGCGTCATCGTGGCGCTGCTCGCGGCCTTCGCGGGGGCCGAGCGCGTCAGCAGCTGGGCCGAGGACCGCTTCTACGCCGACCGCATCGTCTACAGCGCGTCGAGCGCCTACCAGCGCATCGTCGTCACGTCGAGCAGCGTCGGCGTGCGGCTGTTCCTGAACGGCAACCTGCAGTTCCACTCGCGCGACGAGTACCGTTACCACGAGGCGCTGGTGCACCCGGCGATGGCCGGCCACGGTGCGCCGCGCCAAGTGCTGGTGCTGGGCGGCGGCGACGGCATGGCGGTGCGCGAGATCCTGAAATACCCCGGCGTCGAGCAGGTCACGCTGGTGGAGCTCGATCCGCACATGACGACGCTGTTCGCGCAGTCGCCGATGTTGCGCGCGCTGAACGGCGATTCGCTGCATTCGCCGAAGCTGCGCATCGTCAACGCCGATGCGTTCGCATGGCTGGAGCAGACCCCGGGCGCGTTCGACGTGATCGTGATCGACTTCCCGGACCCGACCAACTTCTCGATCGGCAAGCTCTACACCACCGGCTTCTACCGGCTGGTCGAGCAGCACCTGAACGCGAGCGGCTATGCGGTGGTGCAGACCACCTCGCCGCTGATCGCGCGCAAGAGCTTCTGGACGGTGGCGACCACGCTGGAGGCCGCCGGGCTGCAGGTGACGCCGTACCACGCGCATGTGCCGAGCTTCGGCGAATGGGGCTTCATCCTCGCGAGCCGCCGGCCTTACCGGATGCCGACGCAGCTGCCCGAGGGGCTGCGCTTCATCAGCCTCTCCGGCCTGCCGGCGCTGTTCGATTTCCCGATCGACATGGCGCGCGTGCCGGCCGACGTGAACCGCTTGTCGAACCAGGTGCTGGTGCAGACCTTCGAGGACGAATGGGGCAAGGTGCACCAGTGAAAAGACGCAGCTGGCTGGCCCGTGCCGCTTCACTGCCCTTCGTCGGGCTGGCCGGCTGCGAGGCGAAGCGACCGGCGGCCTACGGCGGCGAATGGGTCGGCGCGCAGCACGAGCGCGGACACCGCTTGCGCGATGGCGGCCGCACGCTGGCCGAGCCGACGGTGCACAAGCGTGCGGGCGTAATCATCGTCGGCGCCGGCATCGCCGGGCTGTCGTGCGCGCGCAAGCTGGCGCTGGCCGGCATCGACGACGTGCACGTGTTCGACCTGGAGGATGGCGCCGGCGGCAACAGCCGCGCGCACCGCATGGGTGGCATGGCCTGCCCGCTCGGCGCGCACTACCTGCCGGTGCCGGGCGACGACGCGGTGGAGCTGGTCGGCTTGCTCGAATCGCTGGGGCTGCGCCGCACCGAGGGCGGCCGCGCGGTGTGGGACGAGCGCCACCTGTGCCACAGCCCGCAGGAGCGACTCTTCATCGACGGCCACTGGCACGACGGCCTGCTGCCGCCGATCGCCGCGCTGCCCGAATCGCAGCGCGATGCAACGCTCGCGCAGTACCGCCGCTTCGCGGAGCTGGTGGCGCTGGCCGGGCCGAGCGGCAGCTTCGCGCTGCCGACGGCACGCGCCGCGTGGACGCCGGCGATGCAGGCGCTGGACGGCGTCACCTTTGCGCGCTGGCTCGACGACCAGGGCATCACCGCGCCGCCGCTGCGCTGGTACCTGGACTACTGCTGCCGCGACGACTACGGCGCCGGTGCCGCGCAGGTGTCGGCCTGGGCCGGGCTGCACTACTTCGCGAGCCGGCACGGTTTCCATGCGCCGGGCGAGAGCGCACCGGCGCGCGACGACGGCGTGCTGACCTGGCCGGAAGGCAATGCGTGGCTCGCACAGCGGCTCGCGGCACCGCTGACCGGGCGGCTGCACGACGGCTGCGTCGCGTTGGCGCTGGAGGAAGGCCGGCACGAGGTGACGCTGGACCTGTGGAACGCGAAGGCGCAGCGCACCGAGCGCTGGACCGCGGCGCACGCGGTGCTCGCGACGCCGCTGTTCATCGCGGCCCGCGTGCTGCGCACGCCGCGGCCGGCCTTGCACGCGGCGGTGGCCGCGATGCGCTACGCACCGTGGCTGGTCGCGAACCTGCAGCTGTCGGACGCACTGGACGACCAGCCCGGCGCGCCGCCGTCGTGGGACAACGTGCTGTACGGCAGCAACACGCTCGGGTATGTCGACGCGATGCACCAGGCGACGCGGCCCTACCCCGGCCCGACGGTGCTGACGGCGTACTGGGCGCTGGGTGGCGACAACGAGGCGCAGCTCATCGCGCAGCGCAAGCGCCTGCTCGACCAGCCGTGGCAGGCCTGGTCGCAGGCGGTGCTGCAGACGCTGGTGGAGGCGCACCCGGACCTGCCGGACAAGCTGGCGCGCATCGACCTGATGCGCTACGGCCATGCGATGAGCATCCCGCTGCCCGGCGTGCGCAGCAGCACCGCGCTGGCGGCGCTGGCCTCAGGCGGCGGCCGCGTGCAGTTCGCGCACGCCGACCTGTCGGGGTACTCGGTGTTCGAGGAGGCGTTCTTTCATGGGAACGAGGCGGGGCGGCGGATTGCGGCGGCGTTCAAGCAGCGTCAATAACCCAATGACATCGTGATGGCCCCGGCGACGAAGCAGCTCGTCGCGATCGCCGTCGCGGCCAGCGGGATCCGGAACCAGTAGCGCAGCGAGAGCACGACGTAGGCGGCGCTCGCGATGCCGGCCAGCCACACGAAGGTGGGCGAGCGGTGCAGCACGTCCATGTGCCGCGCGGCGAGCATCAGGTAGACCAGCGAGAACAGGATCGCGCCGAGGCTGTGGCTCGCGTTGAAGCCGATCCAGGCCTTCCACATCGTCGTGTCGCGCGTCAGGCGCGGCGAGCTCGACCGCATCGCGCGGGCGACGTTGGCATCGCGCGGATCGAAGTTCGTGCCGAAGAAGGTGTACGTCAGATGCAGCACGCCGAGCAGGCCGTAGATCGCGGCCCCGGCGAGGATCAGGATTTGGGACATGAGAGATTGTGTGGGTCGGAAGAGCAAGCGTCGTTACCAGGCGCAACCCGCACTCACCCCGCCCTGCGCCGATCCATCTGCGCACTCTCATAGAACGCCTTCTTCGACGCATACATCGCGTGATCCGCCTCGTTGACCGCGGCCTCGATGCGCCCACCCGCTTCGCAGGTCGCGATGCCCAGCGCAAAGCTCAGCGTCGTGGTGCCGTGGAACTGGTTGTTCAGCTCCGACAGCGAGGCCAGCCGGTCCAGCAGCAGCTGCGCGGCGCGCGCGTCCATGCCCGGCAGCAGCAGCGCGAACTCGTCGCCGCCGATGCGCGCCGCGCACATCGGCTTGTCGATCGCCTTCGTCAGCACCTCGCCGGCGCGCCGCAGCAGCGCGTCGCCGGCCGCATGGCCCTGCGTGTCGTTGATGGTCTTCAGCCCGTTCAGGTCGCCGACCACCACCGTCACCGGCCACGGGCCCTTGCGCTCCAGCCGGTTGATCTCGTCGACGAAGAAGGCCCGGTTGCGCAGCTTGGTCAGCGGGTCGTGCTTGCCGAGGAACTCGAGGTAGGCCTCGGCCTGCTTGCGCGCGGTGATGTCGGTCAGCGAGATCAGCACCAGGTCCCAGTCGGCCTCGTGGCCGGGCAGCACCGAGAACTGCAGGTACACATGCAGCTTGTCGCCCGCCAGGTTGTAGTTGACGACCTCGCGCTGGTGCGTCGTCTTGCCGTTCCACAGGTCGTGCAGCTGGTCGCCGAAATGCGCCGTCATGTCGTCGCGGAACACGTCGCCCAGCCGGCGCAGCAGCGTGTCGCGGTCGGGCGCGCCGAACATGCGCAGCGTCTGCTGGTTCACGTCGATCACGCGCACCTCCTGCAGGCAGCGGCTGACGAACTCCGGGTGCACGTCGGTGAAGACCCGGAAGTCGCTGATGCCCTGCGCACGCGCCTCGTCGAGCAGCCGCTTCACGCTGCTGAAATCCTCGACCCACAGCGACACCGGCGAATGCTCGAACAGCCCGCGCGCGTACAGCTCGCTCAGCCGCAGCGCCTCGGCAGCCGCGGTGCGCTCGGTCACGTCCTCGATCGACAGCAGCACGCGGTCCCAGCCGGCCTCGTGTCCCGGCAGCACGGTCGCGTTCAGCACGATGTCGAGCCGCCGGCCGTCCAGCGCGTAGTTCACCGTCTGGCTCGTGAAGCGGGTGCGGCCCTCCCACAGCGCGGCCAGTTCCTCGACGAGCTGCTCGAACATGTCGTCGCGGAACACCCGCGGCAGGTTCTCGACCAGGTGCGCCAGGTCGCGCGCGCCGTACAGCTCGAGCGTGCGCCGGTTCACCTGCAGCACGCGCAGGCAGGCCGAACACTCGCCGACGCGGCGCGGGTCGGCCCGCAGGTGCGCGCGCAGGTCGCTCACGCCGTCGGTGCGCCAGCGCGCGAACAGCGCATGCAACGCGCTGTAATCCTCCAGCCACAGCGACACCGGCGCGAGCTCGAACAGGCCGGCGAGTTCGGCGGGGGGCAAGGCCTCGTTGACGTTCATGACATGCCCTTCTTGGCAGCAGCGACCTCAGTGCGCGTTCATCCACGCCTCGATGGCGGCGGGCTCCACCGGCGCGCCGCGGCTGATCAGCTCGCAACCGCCGGGGGTCACGACCGCATCGTCCTCGATGCGGATGCCGATGTTCCAGAAGACCTCGGGCACGTCGGGCGCCGGCTGCACGTACAGGCCGGGCTCCAGCGTCACCACCATGCCGCATTCGAGCTTGCGCGACGGCGAACGCACGACGCGCCCGCCGCGGAAATCCGGCTGGTCGACGGCCGGCTCCTGCAGCGACAGGTACTCGCCGACGTCGTGCACGTCGCGCCCCAGCCAGTGGCCGGTGTCGTGCATGTAGAAGCGCCGGTAGGCCCCGCTCGCCATCACCGAGTCGACATCGCCATCGCGGTCGCGCGCCAGCAGCCCGTGGTCGAGCAGGCCCTGCGACAGCACGCGCACTGCCGCCTCGTGGGCATCGCGCTGGCGACAGCCGGGCCGCGTCGCGGCCATCGCGACCTGCTGCGCGGCCAGCACCACGTCGTACAGCGCGCGCTGCGGCGCGGTGAAGCGACCGTCGGCCGGAAAGGTGCGGCTGATATCGCTCGCGTAGCCGTCGAGCTCGCAGCCGGCGTCCACCAGGCACAGCTGGCCGGCGCGCAGTTCGGTGGGGCCGGCCGCATGGTGCAGCACGCAGGCGTTGCCGCCGGCCGCGACGATGCTGCCGTAGGCCGGTCCGCTCGCACCGTGGCGGCGGAACTCGTGCAGCAGCTCGGCCTCGATCTCGTACTCGCGCACGGCGGCCGCCGGGTCGGCGCGGAAGCGCTGCCCGCAGTAGCGCATCGCCCGCGCATGGGCACCGGCCGAGATCGCCGCCGCGCGCCGCATCGTGTCGATCTCGTCGGCATCCTTGATCAGGCGCATCTCGTCGACCAGCGGGCCCAGGTCGCGGTGCACCGGGCCTTCGGCACCCAGGCCGGCGCGCGTGCGGGCGCGCGCCAGCCAGCCCGGCAGGCGCTGGTCGAGCGCGCTCGGCACGGTGAACAGCGTCCAGACGTTGCGCACCTGGCCCATCAGCTCGGGCAGCAGTTCGTCGAGGCGCTCGATCGGCCAGGCCAGGTCGACGCCGAGCGCCTGCGGCGCGGCCTCGGGCCCGAGCATCGGCCCCTCCCACACCGAGCGCTCGGCGTTGACGGCGTGGCAGAACAGCTCGCTGCGGCCGTCGGCATGCAGCACCAGGCAGCTGTGCGGCTCGTCGAAGCCGCTCAGGTAATGGAAATGGCTGCCGTGGCGGAACGGGTGCTCGTTGTCGCCGTTGCGCATCTGCATCGCCGCGGTCGGCACGATCGCGATGCCGCCACCGGCGGCGGCCAGGCGGCGGGCCAGCTCGGCACGGCGCCGGCGGAAAGGGTGGGTGCGCATCGGGCGGAGGGCGGTGCGCCGGCGCGTCAGAACTCGCTGTCCGCGCGGGATTTCGACGGATCGGTGGCCGCGGCGGCGGCGGCGCGCTGCTTGCGCAGGCGGCGCAGCTCGCGCAGCATTTCCTTGTCGCCGGCCGTCGGGATGCGGCCGCCGTCGGGATCGGGCACACCGGGCATGGTGTCCGGCGGGCCCGGGCGGGTGGACACGAAGCCGGGTCGGGTGGCCGCGCCCGGCTCGCTCCGCTCGCCCGCCGGTCTGTCGGCGCGTTTGTCGCCGCGCTTGTCGTTCTGCTTGTCCAGCAAGGCCTGCAGCCGCCAGCGGATCTGGTTGGCCGCGTTCTCCACCGCCTCGAGCTGGGTCTCGGCATCGGTCTTGGGCAAGGCGACGGCGCGCTTGTCGGTCATCCGCATCAGCAGGCGGCAGACGCGGTTGCGGTTGAAGTGGCGCAGCGTCGGGAGCGTGCCGTCCTCCTCGACGACGCTCACGTCGCGGATGTTCTCGATCGCCACCTGGTGCACCTTGCCGGTGACACCGCGCTGGAACCAGACGTAGTTCGCGCTGACGCCGACGCGCTCCCAGCGCGCCATGTCGAAGGCGACCGCGCCGAGCACGCCGAGGATGCCCACGAAGATCAGCCAGCCGAACGACAGCGCGACGCCAAGCCAGATCACCAGGCCCGCGACGAACGGGACGACCACGACCTCGAGCATCGCGCGGTCGGAGGTGCCGTAGACGTTGCGGTCGTAGCCGGCGAGTTCGAGCTCGCCGCTGGCCAGCGGCTGGAACGACGCGGTCAGAGCCTTCGCGCCGCGCCCGATCAGGATGTGGCCGGCGACCGCGAACGCGACAAGGAAGGGCAGCATCAGCCAGGTGCTGAACGACGCGAGGCCGGTGGCGCGGGTGGCGGCAGCGGCCACCGAAGGGCTGCCGAGCGCGCACAGCGCCAGCGGCAGCAGGAGGGAGCGGGGGCGAAGAATCTTGGTCACGGACGCGACGGTAACGCGAAGCGCACCGTCCGCAAAGGGGACCGACGAGAGTACCCGCACTCGGGCGTGGGGGCTCGTGCGCGGTGTGCGAATCAACCGGGGGGCTGTGGCTAAGATGCCGCAATTCTTAACGAGGTGTAGCGATGAAATACCGTCGATTGGGCCGCAGCGGCCTGCAGGTCAGCGAGCTGTCGCTGGGCTCGTGGGTCACCTATCACAACCAGGTGGACACCGGCTCGGCCAAGGAAATGCTCGCGGCAGGCTTCGATGCCGGCGTCAATTTCTTCGACAACGCCGAGGCCTATGCTGCCGGCCAGAGCGAGGTGGTGATGGGCGAGGCGTTCCGCCAGCTGAAGTGGCCGCGCCTGAACTTCATCGTGTCGACCAAGTTCTTCTGGGGCCTCGACCGCGAAGGCAACACCGTCAACCGGCGCGACACGCTGAACCGCAAGTACCTGACGCAGGCGATCGACGGTTCGCTCAAGCGCATGCAGCTGGAGCACATCGACCTGGTGTACTGCCACCGGCCCGACCCGCACACGCCGATCGAGGAGACGGTCTGGGCGATGAGCGACATGATCACCCGCGGCAAGGCCTTGTACTGGGGCACCAGCGAGTGGAGCGCCGCCGAGATCCGCGCTGCGTACGACATCGCCGAGCGCCACCACCTGCACAAGCCGGTGATGGAGCAGCCGCAGTACCACCTGTTCCACCGCCAGCGCGTCGAGCAGGAGTACGCGCGCTTGTACGACGACATCGGCCTGGGCCTGACGACCTGGAGCCCGCTCGCCAGCGGCCTGCTGACCGGCAAGTACCGCAGTGGCGTGCCGCAGGGCAGCCGCGGCGCGCTCGAAGGCATGGGCTTCCTGCTGAAGGGGCTGACCGATGCGGACAAGAACGCCGCCGTCGCGAAGCTGGAGCCGATCGCCCGCGACCTGGGCGGCAACCTGGCGCAGCTGGCTGTTGCCTGGGTGAATCGCAACCCGCGCGTCAGCACGGTGATCCTGGGCGCGTCGAAGCTGTCGCAGCTGCAGGACAACCTGGGCGCGCTGGCGATCACGCCGAAGCTGACGCCGGAGGTGCTGGCGAAGATCGACGAGATCACGACGCCGTTCGCGGCTTGAGGCGACCGCGGTCTGAATCGAGAAGGGCCCTGCGGGGCCCTTTTTTTTCATTTGTTTCATCGCCTCCCGGAGGTTATTGGACGACCGTATAGTTACGCCATGCCCCGCCCTTCCCAGAACGTCGACCAGCGCCTGCTTGATGCCGGCCTCGAGCTGCTGCCGCAGACCGGTTGCGCCGGGCTGTCGGTGCGGCGGCTCACCGAGCATGCGGGCGTCAACCTGGGCATGTTTCACTACCACTTCAAGTCCAAGGACAACTTCATCCGCGCGGTGCTGCAACGCACCTACGAAGACATGTTCGCGGCGTTGACGCTGGAGGTCGAGACCGACTCCGCGGCGTCGCCGGTGCACAACCTGCGCAGCGCGGTGCGCGTGCTGGCGCACTTCGGCCGCCGGCACCGCCACCTGATGGTGCGCATCCTGGCCGACGCGATGGCCGGCGAAGCGCTGGCGCGCGAGTTCCTGCTGGCCAACCTGCCGCGCCACATCGCGGTCATCGGCCGGCTGATCGCGCAGGCGCAGCAGCGCGGCGAGTTCCGGCCCGCGCCGCCGCCGCAGGTGCTGGCCTTCATCGCCGCCGGCGTCGCATCACCGATCCTGATCGGCACCGCGATGCAGGGCGCCGGCGGCCTGCCCGAGGCCCACGCGCTGATCGACGACCACCTGCTGTCCGACGCGGCGATCGAGGCGCGCATCGACGCCGCGCTGCGCGCCTGGCTCACCCGCCCCGAGGAGACCCCATGAAGCATCTCGCGCTGTTGATGGGAATCGCGGCCGCGCTGGCCGCCTGCTCGGAGCCGCCCGCCGAAGGCTATGCCGGCTATGCGGAAGGCGACTACGTGCGCCTGTCGGCACCCGTCGCCGGCACCTTGACCAGGCTGCACCTGCAGCGCGGCGACCGCGTCGATGCGGCGGCGCCGGCCTTCGTGCTGGAGCAGGACAGCGAGCGCGCCGCGCGCGAGGAAGCCGAGTCGCGCCTGCGCGCCGCGCAGCAGCAGCTGCTCAACCTGCAGCAAGGCAGGCGGCCCGATGAACTGGCGGCGGCGCGCGCCCAGCTCGCCCAGGCGCAGGCGGCGCTCGCGCTGTCGACCGCCGAACTGGCGCGCACCGCGAAGCTGGTGGCCGAGCAGTTCAACTCGCCGGCCACGCTGGACCAGGCGCGCAGCAAGGTGGCGAGCGACCAGGCGCACGTCAACGAACTGGCGGCGCAGCTGCGCCTCGCGAACCTCGGCGCGCGCACGCCGGAGATCGCCGCCGCCGCGCAGGAGGTGAAGGCCGCGCAGGCGCAGCTCGACCAGGCGGAATGGCGCGTCGCGCAGAAGACCCAGCGCGTGCCCGCTGCCGCCGACGTGGTCGACGTGCTGTACCGCGAAGGCGAGTACGTGCCGCTGGGCGGCCCGGTGCTGACGCTGCTGCCGCCCGGCAACATCAAGGCGCGCTTCTTCGTGCCGCAGGCGGTGGTCGGCAGCTTGCGCGTCGGCCAGGCGGTGAGCCTGCGCTGCGACGGTTGCGGCGCGCCGATCGCCGCGCGGCTGAGCTTCGTCGCCCGCGAGGCGGAGTTCACGTCGCCGTTGATCTACAGCCGCGAGAACCGCGCGGCGCTGGTGTTCATGGTCGAGGCGCGGCCCGAGCCGGCCGACGCCCGCCGCCTGCATCCCGGCCAACCGCTGCAGGTGCTGCTGGGCGCCACCTCATGAGCGATGCCGCTGCCCCCGCGCTGATCGACGTGCATGGCCTGACCAAGCGCTACGGCGGCCGCACCGTCGTCGACCATGTCGACCTGCGCGTCGAGAAGGGCCGCATCCACGGCTTCCTCGGCCCCAACGGCAGCGGCAAGACGACGACGATCCGCATGCTGTGCGGGCTGCTGACGCCCGACGACGGCGGCGGCACCTGCCTGGGCCACGACATCCGCACGCAGTCGCGGCTGATCAAGCGGCAGGTCGGCTACATGACGCAGCGCTTCGGCCTCTACGAAGACCTGAGCATCGAGGAGAACCTCGACTTCGTCGCCCGCGTCTACGCGGTGCCCGACCGCCGCGCCAAGGTGACGGCCACGCTCGAGCAGCTCGGGCTCGCGACGCGGCGCACGCAGCTTGCCGGCTCGCTGTCGGGCGGCTGGAAGCAGCGCCTCGCGCTCGCTGCCTGCCTGATCCACTCGCCACAGTTGCTGCTGCTCGACGAACCCACCGCCGGTGTCGACCCGGCCGCGCGCCGCGATTTCTGGGACCAGATCCACGACCTGGCCGCGGCCGGCCTGACGGTGCTGGTGTCGACGCACTACATGGACGAGGCCGAGCGCTGCCACGAGCTCGCCTACATCGCCTACGGCAAGCTGCTGACGCAGGGCACGGTGCAGCAGGTGATCGACAGTGCCGGGCTCGTGACCTGGGCGGTGGCGGGCACGAACCTGGTGGAGGTCGGGCACCGGCTGCGCGAGGCGAAAGGCATCCGCACCGTCGCGCCATTCGGTTCGACGCTGCATGTCAGCGGCGACAACGAGCAGGCGATCCGCGACGCGCTGGCCGCGGTGAACCGCCCGGACCTGAAGGCGAACGCGATCGAGCCCAGCCTGGAGGATGTCTTCATCGCGCTGATGCAGGACGCGAAGGACAACTTCGCCACGGAGAAGTCATGAGCTGGCAGCGCTTCATCGCGATCCTGATCAAGGAGCTGCGCCAGGTGCGGCGCGACCGGCTGACCTTCGGGATGATGGTCGTCGTGCCCATCGTGCAGCTGGTGCTGTTCGGCTTCGCGATCAACAACGACCCGAAGCACCTGCCGGCAGCGATCGTCGTGCTGGACCAGAGCGAGTTCACGCGCAGCTTCGTCGCCGGGCTGGAGAACTCGCAGTACTTCCGCATCACCGAGCGCCCGGCCGGCGTCGCCGAGGCCGATGCGCTGCTGGCCACCGGCCGCGTGCAGTTCGCGCTCGTGATCCCGCCGGATTTCTCGCGCCGGCTGCAGCGCGGCGAGCGCCCGGCGATGCTGGTCGCGGCCGACGCCACCGACCCGGYGGCCACCGGCAACGCGGTCGCCGCGCTGGACCGCATCGGCCAGCGGGCGATCGGCCGCGAGCTGGTCGGGCCGCTCGCCGCGCTGCGGCCAGCCGACTCGCCGTTCGAGATCCGCGTGCAGCGCCGCTACAACCCCGAAGGCCTGACCAGCTACAACGTGATCCCGGGGCTGATCGGCGTGATCCTGACGATGACGATGGTGATGATGACCTCGCTCGCGATGACACGCGAACGCGAGCGCGGCACGATGGAGAACCTGCTGGCGACGCCGGCGCGGCCGGTCGAGGTGATGCTCGGCAAGATCGTGCCCTACATCCTGATCGGCTACGTGCAGGTGACGGTGATCCTCGCGGCCGCACGCCTGCTGTTCGATGTGCCGATGGAAGGCAGCGTGCTGCTGCTGTCGGCGGTGCTGGTGCTCTTCATCGCAGCCAACCTGGCGGTCGGCTTCACCTTCTCGACGATCGCGCGCAACCAGCTGCAGGCGATGCAGCTGACGTTCTTCTTCTTTCTGCCGTCGATGCTGCTGACCGGCTTCATGTTCCCGTTCCGCGGCATGCCGGGCTGGGCGCAGGCGATCGGCGAGGCGCTGCCGCTGACGCACTTCCTGCGCATCGTGCGCGGCATCATGCTGAAGGGCAACGGGCTGGTGGAGGTGGCGCCGCACCTGTGGCCGATCGCGCTGTTCATGGCGGTGGCCGGCACCATCGCGCTCGCAAGGTACCGCCAGACGGTCGACTGATACCCTTGGCCTGAATCAGAACAACGAAGGCTTCGCATGCAACGGATCGTGATCGTCGGTGGTGGCGCCGGTGGGTTGGCGCTGGCCACCCAGCTGGGCAAGTCGCTCGGGCGCAAGGGGCTGGCGGAGATCACGCTGGTCGACGCGGCACGCACGCACGTCTGGAAGCCGCTGCTGCACCAGCTCGCGGCCGGCAGCTTCGACACCCATGCCGAAGAGATCGAGTTCCTCGCGCAGGCGCGCGGCCACCACTTCAAGTTCCGGCTCGGCCGGCTGTCGGGCGTCGACCGTGCCGCGAAGACGGTGCAGCTGGACGCGAGCTACGACGAGGGCGGCCGCGAGATCACGCCGGCGCAGACGCTGGCCTACGACACGCTGGTGATCGCGGTCGGCAGCCAGACCAATGATTTCGGCACCACCGGCGCGGCCGAGCACACCATCAAGCTCGACAGCCCGCCGGCCGCCAAGCGCTTCAACGACCGGCTGATCAACGCCTGCATCCGCGCGCAGAGCGTGCCGCGCGCGGCCGGCAGCGGGCGCCTGACGGTGGCCATCGTCGGCGGCGGCGCCACCGGCGTCGAGCTGGCCGCCGAACTGCATGCCGCGGCGCGCGTGCTGGCGAACTACGGCTTCGACCACATCCACCCCGAGAAAGACCTGCAGATCGTGCTGGTCGAGGCGGCGCCGCGGCTGCTGTCGCAGCTGCCCGAGCGGCTGAGCGAAGCGGCGGTGCGCGAGCTGCGCAAGCTGGCGATCGAGGTGCACACCAACGAGCGCGTGGTCGAGGTGACCGCCGACAGCCTGCGGATGGCGAGCGGCAAGGTGATCGGCTCCGACCTCACGGTGTGGGCGGCCGGCGTGAAGGCGGCAGATTTCCTGCGCACGCTGGGCGCGTCGAACGGCCAGGACGCGCTGGAGACCAACAAGCTCAACCAGCTGATGGTCAACGGCAACCTGCAGACCACGCTGGATCCCGCCATCTTCGCGTTCGGCGATTGCGCGGCCTGCCAGCAGCCTGACGGCACCTGGGTGCCGCCGCGCGCGCAGGCCGCCTACCAGGAGGCGATGTACCTGGTGAAGGCGATCCCGAAGTTGCTGGCGGGCGAGACGGTGAAGCCGTTCGTGTTCAGCGACAAGGGTTCGCTGGTGTCGCTGTCGGAGTACTCGTCGGTTGGCAGCCTGATGGGCAGCCTGACGCGCGGCAGCCTGTTCATCGAGGGGCGCCTCGCGCAGTTCATGTACTGGGCGCTGCACAAGCAGCACCAGATGGCGCTGGGCGGCTTCTGGCGAATGGTGCTGGTGACCTTGTCGGAGTTTCTCGACCGGACGTATCGACCGAAAATCAAGCTGCATTGACTTCTGCTGCCCATCCCGATCGCCGGCTTGCGCCATGTTCAAGTTTCTCAAAGGCCTGGACGGCTGCGTGACGCCCGCAGCGACGCTCCCTGTGACCGATGACGACCCCGCCGCCTTGAGGCGGTCGGCCACACAGGCACTCGGCGAGGGGCGGCTGGCTGATGCGGCTCGCTTGTACCAACGCTTCGCCGAGCACGATCCGACCGATGCGGAGGTCTTCACGGCGTGGGGGCGCGCCCTCAAGGAGGCGGGCCGCAACGCCGAGGCACAGTCGGTTCTGGCCACCGCAGCCCGGCTGGCGCCGCGATCGGCAGACCCTCTCTACCTGCTGGGCGAACTGGCGCAGGCAGCGGGCCGGCCGGCGCAGGCCATCGCGTACTACCGCTCCGCGCTGCAGGCCCAACCCGGCTTTGCGCCAGCCTGCGTGCCGTTGTGCCGTTTGCTGTACGAGCAGGGCGATCTGGCCGGTGCGTCGGCGGTGATGCGCGGTGCGATCGAGTTCCACCCCGACCGTGCCGACTTCCACCTGTTCGCCGGGTACGTGACTTTTTCGCAGCAGGGACCTGCGCAGGCTGTGCAGGCCTTCGAGCGCGCGTTGGTGCTGCAGCCCGGGATGCCAACGGCCCGCTCCAACCTTGTCGTCGCGTTGGAGGCGAGCGGGGATACCCTGCGGGCGCTGGACATGACCCGCGAGATGCTGGCGGCGGAGCCGGCCCGACTGGAGTTGCGCATCGCGGTCGGGCGGCTGGCGTTCGAGGGGCGCCTGGCCGGGCTGGCGCAGGTCGTGCCGGTGCGAGCTGATGGTGGGGCGGATGCGGAGCAAGACCCCGGTGATGCCCCGCCGATGCAACTGGTGGTCGAGGGTTGGCGCGGCATCAACCACTCGTTCGCGCTGATCCACCAGCGCCAGATCCTCGAACTGCTGCGGCGACGTGATGTCGTGCTGAGCTGCCGCGACCTGCCCTTCGCGCTCGGGCACTGGAACCCGCGCACGGTGCCTGCGGGATTCGAGCCGGCCGAGCAGGCGAAGATCGACGCAGTGCCTGTGGTGCCCGAAGGTGCAGCCGCGGACGGCGTCTACCGCATCAGCTCACCGTTCGCCGCGCCGCAGCTGCACGACTCGCGAAGGACCTTCACCTACATGGTCACCGAGTGCGGCTTGACGCGAGCGAACTTCGCGGACGGCCGCATGGACATCCGCCGCTTCACGGCGGGCGGCAACCGCGTCGTCACTTCCAGCCTGTGGTCCAAGCAGCGCCTGGTCGACGAGGGGCTGGACGCCGACGACATTGACATCGTCACCTGCGGCGTCAACCGCGAGGTGTTCGCGCCGCTCGAGCCGTTGCAGCGCGCCGAATGGCGCCGCCAACTGGCTCTGCGGGAGCACGAGATCGTGTTCCTGAACCTCGGCGCGGCGTTCTGGAACAAGGGCGTCGACCTGTTGATGCTGGCTTTCGCCACGCTGCGGCAGCGTCGCCGCGATATCCGGCTGATTCTCAAGGACCAACGGGCGGTCTACGCCGTCACGACAGCCGAGAACACCCTGCGCGACCTGTCGAACCGGCATCCTGCCCTCTTCACGGCCGAAACGATCGACGCCATTGCGCTGGTTGGCAGCAATCTGTCTCAGACTCGTCTGGCCGGGCTCTATGGCGTGGCCGATGGCTATGTCTCGCCCTACCGTGCCGAGGGGTTCAACGTGCCGGTGCTGGAGGCGCTGGCCTGCGCGGTGCCGGTGATCGTGACCGACGGCGGCTCGACGGATGACTTCTGCCCGCCGACAGTGGCGACTCGCCTGCCCAGCAGGCTGCTCAGCCGCGACGGCGACGAACCGGGCCGGCCGGCACACTATCGCGAACCCGATTTCGACGCGCTGGTCGAAGCGATGTCGCGCCTTGCTGCCGGCGACGCGATCGACCGCAGTGCCTTCCGCCGGCACCTCGATCGCCTGTTGCCCACCAAGTCCTGGACGGCGGCAACGTCGCAGCTGGTGGACGCGATGCGCAGGTCGAACTAGGAGCCGTTCAAGGCGTCGAGTTGGGCGGGCGTGCCGACGTTCTCCCACGCGCCGCGCCACACCTCGGCGCTGATGCGCCGCTCGCGCATGCCGGCGAACAGCAGCGGGCCGAGCGCCGCCTTCGTGCCCGGCGCGATGCCGGCGCACAGCGACGCGCGGCACAGCGCGAGGTTGGCGTAGGTCCAGCGCAGGCCGTCGGGCCCGGCGGCGTCGGCCAACCCGAAGCCTTGGGCATCGAGCCCGAAATCACCCTTCGCATGGAACGCCGGGTTGGGCACCAGCCACAGGTGCGCCAGCAGCGACCCGGCGGCGAAGCGCGCGCCTTGCTCGGCGTCAAAGCGGAAGCCGGGGGCGTGGATGTCGCCCGAGACGACCCAGAAGCACTCGTCCGGCCGGTCGACCAGCAGCGGCAGCGCCTTCGCGATGCCGCCGGCCGTCTCCAGCGCGCCGCCGTGGTCACGGCCTTCCATCGAGTAGCGGAGGCGCAGGCCCCAGCGGCTGCCGTCGCCGAGCGCGGCCGGGATCTGATCCTCCAGCCATGCGGTGTTGATCACCACCTCGCGCACGCCGTCGCGCGCCAGCGCCTCCAGGTGCCATTCGATCAGCGGCTTGCCGTGCACCGGCAGCAAGGGCTTCGGCGTCGCATCGGTCAGCGGCCGCATGCGCTCGCCGCGGCCGGCGGCCAGGATGATGGCTTTCATTCGGTCCCTCGCAGCAGCGATTGGCGCTCCACCTGCGCCGGCTCGAACACCCCGAGCAGCGCATCGAGCAGCGCATGCGCCTTGGCCGAGTTGTCGGCCCCGAGGTTGCAGACGTAGACGTCCAGCGTCACCCCGGCCAGCTCGGGCCAGGTGTGCACCGCCAGGTGCGATTCGGCCAGCAGCACGACGCCGGTCACGCCGCCCGGCGCCGGGAAGCGGTGGAACAGCTCGCCGACCGGCTGCAGCGCGGCGGCAGCGACGGCCGCGAGGCAGCGCCGCCGCAGCGCGTCGGGCTCGGTCATCGCGGGGTTGCCGGGGGCGCAGCCGCGCAGGTCGGCGGTGAGGTGCAGGCCTTGCATCGGCAGGATTATCGGTGGCGCCTAAAATGCGCCGCTTCCGCCCCCGCGCCCCGACGCGACCGTCCCGAACCCAACCCCAGGAGCCGCCCGGCATGACTGCCCTCGCCCACGACACCACCTTGATGGCGAACGCCATCCGCGCCTTGGCGATGGACGCCGTCCAGCAGGCCAATTCCGGCCACCCGGGCGCCCCGATGGGCATGGCCGACATGGCGGTCGCACTGTGGGGCCGCCACCTGCGCCACAACCCGGCCAACCCGCACTGGGCCAACCGCGACCGCTTCGTGCTGAGCAACGGCCACGCGTCGATGATCCTGTACGCGCTGCTGCACCTGACCGGCTACGACCTGCCGATGAGCGAGCTGCGCAACTTCCGCCAGCTGCACAGCAAGACCCCCGGCCACCCCGAAGTGGGCTACACCCCGGGCGTCGAGACCACCACCGGCCCGCTCGGCCAGGGCGTCACCAACGCCGTCGGCATGGCGCTGGCCGAGAAGCTGCTGGCCAAGGAATTCAACCGCGACGGCCATGCGATCGTCGACCACCACACCTACGTGTTCCTCGGCGACGGCTGCCTGATGGAAGGCATCAGCCATGAAGCCGCCGCGCTGGCCGGCGCCTGGCGCCTGAACAAGCTGATCGCGCTGTACGACGACAACGGCATCTCGATCGACGGCAAGGTCGCGCCGTGGTTCATCGACGACACCCCGAAGCGCTTCGAGGCCTACGGCTGGAACGTGATCGCCGCCGTCGACGGCCAGGACTCGGCCGCGGTCGATGCCGCGATCACCGCAGCGAAGAAGGCCGACAAGCCGACGCTGATCTGCTGCAAGACGACCATCGGCAAGGGTTCGCCGAACCGCGGCGGCACCTCGAAGGCGCACGGCGAGGCGCTGGGCGCCGACGAGATCAAGCTGACCCGCGAAGCCCTGGGCTGGACCTGGGAGCCGTTCGTGATCCCCGAGCAGGCCTACGAGCAGTGGGACAGCCGCGCCGACGGCCTGGCCGCCGAGACCCAGTGGGTCGACGCGTTCGAGGCCTACTCGAAGGCGTTCCCGGAGCTGGCGGTCGAGTTCATCCGCCGCATGGACCACGAGCTGCCGAAGAACTTCGCGCAGACGCTGCTCGACACCGCGGTCGCCGCCAACGCCAAGGCCGAGAACGTGGCCAGCCGCAAGGCCAGCCAGATCGCGCTGGAGTCGTTCACGAAGGCCTTGCCCGAACTGCTCGGCGGCAGCGCCGACCTGACCGGCTCGAACCTGACCAACACCAGCAGCACGCCGCCGCTGCGCATGGAAGCCGACGGTTCGCCGAACGGCGGGCGCCACATCAACTACGGCGTGCGCGAGTTCGGCATGGCCGCGGTGATGAACGGCATCGCGCTGCACGGCGGCTTCATCCCGTACGGCGGCACCTTCCTGACCTTCAGCGACTACAGCCGCAACGCGATCCGCATGGCCGCGCTGATGAAGATCCGCGTGATCCACGTGTTCACGCACGACAGCATCGGCCTCGGCGAAGACGGCCCGACCCACCAGTCGGTCGAGCATGCCGCGGCGCTGCGCCTGATCCCGGGGCTGGACGTCTGGCGCCCGGCCGACACCGCCGAGACGGCCGTGGCCTGGGGCGTCGCGATCGAGAACCAGCGCCGCCCGAGCGCACTGCTGCTGTCGCGCCAGAACCTGCCGTACGCGCCGAAGGCCGAGTTCGCGGCCGGCCACCCGCAGGCGGCGATCGACACCATCGCGAAGGGCGGCTATGTGCTGGCCGAGCCGAGCGAGGTGGGCCTGAAGAAGAAGGCGCAGGCGGTGATCATCGCCACCGGCTCCGAGGTGCAACTCGCACTGCATGCGCAGCAGCTGCTCGCGAAGCCCGAGAACGGCGGCATCGCGGTGCGCGTGGTCAGCATGCCCAGCACCTCGGTGTTCGACCGCCAGGCCCCCGCCTACAAGACCAGCGTGCTGCCGCAAGGCGTGCCGCGCATCGCGGTCGAGATGGGCGTCAGCGACGGCTGGTGGAAGTACGGCTGCGCCGCGGTGGTCGGCATCGACACCTTCGGCGAATCGGCCCCGGCCCCGGTGCTGTTCAAGCACTTCCATTTCACGCCGGAGAACGTGGCCGACACCGTGCGTGTCGTGCTGGGACGCTGATGAGACGGACGCTGGCCGGGCTGCTGCTCGGCCTGCTCGCATCCTGGGCGGCAAATGCGGCCTCGGCCGCGCCCGAGGGCTTCATGGTGCAGCCGGACACGGCTGCGCTCAAATGCCTGACGCCTGCTCCCGCCGATCGCAAGCCGATCGCGTATCCGGACGATGCGAGGCGCCTGCAAAGCGGTGGATTCGTGCGTGTGAACCTGGAGTTCCGCCATCCCGACAAGCCGCCCCGGACCACCCTCGTGAACCATGCGGGGATGAAGTCCTTCAACGACGCGGTGGAAGCGTACGTTGCCGCCTATCGGCTGCCCTGTCTGCGCGAGGAATCGGGCACCGTGACAGCGACGCAGGATTTCGAGTTCACGCTGGACGACGGCCAGCCGGTCGCCTGGCATCCGCTGCGGCAGGTGCCGCTCGACATCGAGTCGGACAACTGCAGGCCACGCTTTCCCATCCTTCCCCAATTCCCCCGGGCGGCGCTGAATGACGGTGCCGATCACGCGATGCTGCTGTTGCGGATGAAGTTTCGCGGCCCCACCGAGCCCCCTGCGGTGTCGGTGCTCTACCGCGATGCTGCACCGACGTTCGTGGCCGCGGCCACCCGGTGGGCCTCGGGGGTTCGAATGCCCTGCCTGAGGGAAGACCAGGTCGTCACCACGGCACAGTCCTTCCGGTTTCAATGGGACGACGACAACGGCCTTGTCTTCAAGGACTTGGGCTTGCAGCAGCTCATGCGGGTCATCGACAAGCTCGACGAGCACCACGTCTTCTTCGACTTCAACACGATGGGCTGTCCTTTCAACGTCCGCCTTCAGCTGTACCAGCCGGCGATGGAGAACCGGGTCGGCGAAATCGGGACCAGCGACCCGCGGCGCGCGGCGTTCCTCGAATGGATGAGCCGCATTTCCCTCAAGCTGCCTGCCAAGGCGCTGAGCCAGGTCCTCGGTTCGTCGATGACGGTCTCGGTGCCCTGTACCCAGCTTGATCTCCGCTGAACGTCCCGAACGGCGACAATGGCCCCCACGTTTTTTCGCAAGCGCTAACTGGAGAGACAGACCATGACCATCAAGATCGGCATCAACGGCTTCGGCCGCATCGGGCGCATGGTGTTCCGCGCGGCCGTCCAGAACTTCAAGGACATCGAGGTCGTCGCGATCAACGACCTGCTCGAGCCCGACTACCTCGCCTACATGCTGCAGTACGACTCGGTGCACGGCCGCTTCGACGGCACGGTGGCGGTCGACGGCAACACGCTGATCGTCAACGGCAAGAAGATCCGCCTGAGCGCCGTGAAGGACCCGGCCGAACTGAAGTGGGGCGAGGTCGGCGCCGACATCATCGTCGAGGGCACCGGCATCTTCCTGACCAAGGAGACCGCGTCCAAGCACATCGCCGCCGGCGGCAAGAAGGTCGTGATGACCGGCCCGTCGAAGGACGACACGCCGATGTTCGTGTTCGGCGTCAACGACAAGACCTACAAGGGCGAGGACATCATCTCCAACGCCTCGTGCACCACCAACTGCCTGGCCCCGCTCGCCAAGGTGCTGAACGACAAGTGGGGCATCAAGCGCGGCCTGATGACCACGGTGCACGCCACCACCGCGACGCAGAAGACCGTCGACGGCCCGAGCAACAAGGACTGGCGCGGCGGTCGCGGCATCCTCGAGAACATCATCCCGTCGTCGACCGGCGCGGCCAAGGCCGTCGGCGTCGTGATCCCCGAGCTGAACAAGAAGATCACCGGCATGTCGTTCCGCGTGCCGACCTCCGACGTCTCGGTGGTCGACCTGACGGTCGAGCTGAACAAGGAAGCGACCTACAAGGAGATCTGCGCCGAGTTCAAGGCGCAGTCCGAAGGCGCGCTGAAGGGCATCCTCGGCTACACCGAGGACAAGGTCGTCGCGACCGACTTCCGCGGCGATGCCCGCACCTCGATCTTCGACGCCGATGCCGGTATCGCGCTCGACAGCACCTTCGTGAAGCTGGTGGCCTGGTACGACAACGAATGGGGCTACTCGAACAAGGTGCTCGAGATGGTCCGCGTGATTTCGAAGTGAACGTCGGCTGCCGCAGCGCAGCACGACCGCCAAGGCCTCCCCTGGGAGGCCTTTTTCATGGGCAGGCCGCCGATCCGTTGCATCTGCACGGTCCGTGAAACTGAGTTGTCTCCAAGCGTGTCAGCCGATGTCCGGTTCACCCCTGGACACAGGGCCACTGCCTACACTGGCCGCTTCGGGCCGCCGGCCCCTCCTGGGCGTTCCATGAAGCGTTTCATCTTCTCCTGCCTCGCGTCCTTGTTGGCCCTGGCGCTCGCGCCGGCCGCATCGGCCGCCGAACAGGCGCCCACCGTGCGCAAGATCCCCGCCGAGCTGCAGGCGCGGGTCATCGTCAAGTTCAAGGCCGATTCGAGTGCGATGCGGGCGCTGTCGGTCGCCGGCGGCAGCGCGCAGGCCGCGCCGCAACAGGCGCAGACGCTGTCGCAGCGGCTCGGCCTCGCGCTCAGCGACGGCCACGCGCTGACTTCGCGCAGCCAGGTCGTGAAGGCGAATGGGCTCAGCTCGGCCGACCTGGCGGCTCGCCTGTCGGCGCTGTCGGATGTCGAGTACGCGGTGCCGGACGGCCGCCGCCGCGCGTTCGCGGCGCCGAACGATCCGCTGTACGCCGGCGGCGCGAGCGTGTCGCCGACCGTCGGCCAGTGGTACCTGCGTGCATCGACCAGCAGCGTGGTGTCGGCGATCAATGCCGAGACGGCCTGGGCGATCACCACTGGCAGCAGCAGCGTCGTCGTCGCGGTGCTGGACACCGGCATCCGCCCCGACCACCCCGAGCTCACCAACAAGCTGCTGCCCGGCTACGACTTCGTCAGCGATGCGGCGACCGCGAACGACGGCAACGGCCGCGACAACGACCCGAGCGACCCCGGCGACTGGATCACGTCGGCCGAGGACGCCAGCGGTGACTTCGCCGGCTGCGGCGCCGAAGGCAGCAGCTGGCACGGTACGCAGACGGCCGGCCTGGTCGGCGCATCGACCAACAACGGCAGCGGCATGGCCAGCATCGGGCGCGACGTGAAGCTGCTGCCGGTGCGCGTGCTCGGCAAGTGCGGCGGCGACGACAGCGACATCATCGCGGCGATGCGCTGGGCCGCCGGCTTCACGGTGTCCGGCGTGCCGGTCAACACCAACCCGGCCAAGGTGCTGAGCCTGAGCCTCGGCGGGTCGGGCACCTGCTCGCAGGCCTACAAGGACGCAATCACCGAACTGACCGCTGCCGGCGTCGTCGTCGTCGCGGCGGCCGGCAACGACGGCCTGGCGGTCAACGTGCCGGCCAACTGCCCCGGCGTCGTCGGCGTGGCCGGCGTGCGCCACACCGGCAGCAAGGTCGGCTTCTCGAGCCTCGGGCCGGAGCTGACGATCGCCGCGCCCGCCGGCAACTGCGTCAACACCAGCGGCGCGTGTCTCTATCCGATCCTGACGACCACCAACACCGGCAGCACCACGCCGGGCACCAGCACCTACACCGACAGCGCCAACCCGTCGCTCGGCACCAGTTTCTCGACACCGCTGGTGGCCGGCACGCTCGGCCTGATGTTCTCGGCCGACCCGGCGCTGACGCCGGCCCAGGCGATCAGCGTGCTGAAGAGCACCGCGCGCGCGTTCCCGACCACCGGCGCGGGCACCGGCGTGGTCGCCTGCCACGCGCCGACATCGGTCGCGCAGAGCGCCGAGTGCTACTGCACGAAGACCACTTGCGGCGCCGGCCTGCTGGACGCCGGCGCGGCGGTGGCGGCCGTGGCCCAGGTGGTGGCCCGCATCGACGCCGGTTCGAGCAGCACGACGGTCGGCTCCTCGATCACGCTCAGTGGCAGCGGCTCGTCGGCCGCGGTGGGCCATGCGATCACCGGCTACCAGTGGGCGCTGACCGCCGGCAGCGGCATCGCCAGCTTCACCAGCGCGACCAATGCCGCGACCGCGACGGTCGCGACAACGGCGGCCGGCAGCTTCACCGTGAGCCTGACCGTCACCGACGATGCGGCGCACCTGGCGACCAGCACTGCCTCGGTCGCCGTGACCGCGGCCTCGACGCCGACCGACCCCACGACTCCCACCACGCCGACGACCCCGACCGCCTCCAGCGGCGACAGCGGCGGCGGTGGCGCCCTCGGCTGGCCGTGGCTGGCCGGCCTGCTGGCGGCGGTGCTGGCGCTGCAACGGTCGCGCGTGCGGGCCCGCCGCCAGACCCTTGCACACAACTCGACGCCTCGCCTTGGGGCATGATCTCCGCTCGACGGAGACACCCCATGCGCCACTTTCTGACACTCCCCTGCGCCCTCGCGGTGCTCGGGGCCCTGGCCGCCGGCCACGCCGCTGCCGCCTCGCCTCAGCCGGACCGGTCCCTGACAGCCGCATCGAAAGCGCCGCGCGCGCTCGGGCTGCTGGTCAAGCTGAAGGATGCGCCGTCGCACGAACAGGCCGCGGCCCTCGGCACCACGAAGGCGGGCACCGAACGGCTGCAGGGCGTGATGCGGACCGCCGGCCTCGCCGCGCTGAAGATCTCGCCGAACGGTCGCGCGGCGCAGCGGGTGGATTTCGACCACGTGCTGTCGGCCGGCGAAGCGGCCACGCTGGCTGCCAAGCTCCGTGCGCAGCCGGAGGTCGAGTGGGTCGTCCCGAATGACCTGGAGCGCCGGCTGGCGCTGCCGATCGACCCGCTCTTCCCGAAGACTGCCGGCACCACCGGACAGTGGTGGCTGCAACCGGTCAGCGGCTCGAACGCCAACGCGGCGAGCGACCGCATGCGGGGCGTGCCCGGCGTGCAGGGCGCGTGGGACACGACGACCGGCAACGCCGCGGTCACGATCGCGATCCTCGATTCGGGCGTCACGACGCACCCCGACCTGTCGGCCGCGCGCTACTGGCCGGGCCGCGATTTCGTCTCGGAACTCGCGTATTCGAACGATGGCAACGGCTGGGACACCGACCCGAGCGATCCGGGCGACTGGGTCACGCAAGCCGACCTCAGCAGCCCGGACTTCGCCGGCTGCGGCGTCGAGACCAGCTCGTGGCACGGCACCACCACGGCCGGCATCGCCGCCGCAGCCAGCAACGACGGCGTTGGCGTGGCCGGCGTCAACTGGACCAGCCGCGTGCTGCCGGTGCGCATCTCCGGCAAGTGCGGCGCGACGGTCGGCGACATCGTCGACGGCATGCGCTGGGCCGCCGGCCTGCAGGTGCTCGACGGCAGCAACAACACGATCCCCGTCAACCCGCACCCGGCCCGCGTGATCAACCTGAGCTTCGGTGGCAGCAACCCGTGCAATCAGGCGTACCAGAGCGCCATCGACGATGTGGCCGCGGTGAAGACCGTCGTCGTCGCGCCGGCCGGCAATGAAAGCGGTGGCGTGACGCGCCCGGCCAACTGCAGCGGCGTGGTCGGCGTTGCCGCGGTGAACCGCGACGGCTTCAAGGCCAGCTACTCGAACTTCGGCCCGAGCATCCAGATCGCGACAGTCGGTGGCGACACCTCGCAGATCGGCAATTGGGGCAGCACGGTCAACGACGACGGTCTGCTGACGATCAGCAACGACGGCACCAGCATGCCCGGCAACGGGAACTATGTGCACGTGTTCGGCACCAGCTTCTCGACCCCGCTGGTGTCCGGCGTGCTGAGCCTGATGGTCAGCGTCAACCCGAACCTGACGACCGCGCAGTTGATCGACGGGCTCAAGCGCAGTTCGCGGCCGCACGTCACGTCGCCGGTGGTCGGAGCCTGCGCGAATTCGAACCCGGGGCGCTGCATCTGCACGACAAGCACCTGCGGCGCCGGCTTGATGGATGCGGCGCAGGCGCTGGTGTATGCGGCGAACCCGACCGGCTACACCGCGCCGAACTGGTCGTCGGTGGTGATCGACACGCCGGCACTGCGGGCTGCGGCGGCGCAGGGGCAGGATCTGGCGGCGAATGGGGGGAGCGACAACCCGGGCAATCCGAACGATCCGCCGATCAACCCGCCGGGCGACAGCGGTGGCGGTGCGCTGGGGTTCGGTTGGCTGTTGGGGCTGCTGGCGGCGGTGGCCGCGCTGCGGCGCAAACACCATTCGGCCTGAACACCGCTCGCCCTGAGCTTGTCGAAGGGTCGGGCCGAGCCTGTCGAAGGGTCGGGGCTTATTTCGAACAGCTGCCGAAGGGCCGCCCCAGCAGCGCGTCGGACTTCAGCGCCATCACCTGCGCCCACAGCGCGTCGTCGGCGCGCGGGATGCGCAGCGCGTGGCTCACGCCGGGTGCCGACAACTGCGCGACACGGGCGGTGCGCACGCCGCGCTGCGTCAACTCGGTCAGCGCCTTCTCGGCCGAATCCTTGTTGTCGAAGCGGCCGAGCGACAGGCCGACCTCGAACTCGGGCGCGTTGCGCAGCTCCTCGTACGGCACCTTCATCCGCTTGAGCTCGTCTTCCTTCTTCTGCAGGCCTTCGCGGTTCGGGTACCTGCCCATGTAGACCATCCAGACCGCCGGCAGCTCGTTCTTCACGCTGCTCCAGCTGCCGGGGGGCAGCGTGGCCTGCAGCGCCGCCTCGGCGGTGCCGATCTGCGCCGGCGTGTACGGGCCGGCCTCCAGGCAGGCCAGCGCCGGCTCGCCGGAGCC